>NCBR01000171.1 GCA_002279285.1 Acidobacteria bacterium 37-71-11 | reverse complement strand
GTCGAGGCGGAACAGCTCGCGGTTGGCCCACACCTCGGCGCTGTCGCGGGCGACGTAGATCGGCAGGTCGCCCAGGATGCGGACGCCGAGCGCGTGCGCTCGCTGGCGCAAGGCGTGCCACTGCGAGAAGAAGAGGAACTGGCAGAACTCCTCGAACCGCACCGCCCTCTCGTGCGGCCCGAGCCAGCTCGCCATCGCACCCGGACGGCGCAGCGCCAGCTCTTCCGGCCACTCCCACCACGGCAGCTCGCCGCTGGAGCGCCTGAGCGCCGCGAATAGCGCCCAGTCACGCAGCCAGGCGCCGTTCGCGCTGCGAAACGTCTCGAAGCGCTCGGCCAGGGCGACCGGCGGTCTGGCGGCGAAGCGCTCGAACGCGCGCTCGAGCAGCGCCCGCTTGTACGGGGCGACGCGGTCGAACTCGACCGCGAACGGCGAAAACTCCGGCACGTCGGCGAGGTCACCGGCTTCCAGGAGCCCCTCGTCGCGCAGGAACTCGGGGCTCACCAGGATCGTGTTGCCGGCAAACGTCGAGGGTGCAGCGTACGGTGACGCGCCGAGCCCGGCGGGGTTGAGCGGCAGCACCTGCCACCAGCGCGCGCCGGCATGGGCGAGCCACTCGAGGTAGCCGTGCGCGGCCGGGCCGAGGTCGCCGACCCCGAAACGTCCGGGGAGGCACGTCGGGTGGAGAAGCACGCCGCAGGCGCGCGTCGAGGTCATCGCTCGGACTCCCGTCCCCGCCATCGTAGCCGAAGGGCGCCCGCGCCGGGTCGAGCCGCCGTCTCAGCGCCGCCAGCGGAACCCCGCGACCCAGAGCCAGCCGTCGTACCTGACCGGAACGTCCACGCGGGCCGACACCCCGACGAACTCCGACCGCACGGTCAGGGGAAGGATCGGGAGCGCATCGAGGACCCGCCGTTGGGCTTGCTGCAGCAGGGCGAGCCTGCGGGCAGGATCGAGTTCCCGGTCGGCAACCTCCAGGAGGGCGTCCGTTTCGGGATCGGAGACGCCGCTGAAGTTCTCGATGCCGAGGCCCCGCTCGACGTCGCGCGTGTGCACGGAGCTGTCGAGGAACTCCGAGGCATCGCCCGTGGTGCACGCCCGCCCGTACGTCAGCAGCGGCAGCTCACCGGCCCGCGCCCGCCGCAGCAGCTCGCTCAGTGAGTACTGGGTCGGCTGGACCCGGATCCCGAGGCGGCCGAGGTCGTCCACCAACTCCGCGACGTACGCCGGTGGGATCGAGCCGTGCGCCAGATCCACGGAAAAGCCGTTGGCGAACCCGGCCTCGGCGAGCAGCCGCCTGGCCCAAGGGAGGTCGTACGGCAGCGCGGAGACGTCCGGGTCGTAGCCGAACACCACTGGGTGGACGTACTGCGACGCGACCGCGCCGTTGCCGCGAAACACCCGACCGACGAGACCGGCGCGGTCGATCGCCAGCAGCATCGCCCTCCGGACCCGCGGGTCTGCGAGCGCGCGCCCGGTTACGCCCCTCCCCGCCCGCGGCGCGACCACCAGGAGCTGCACCACAAGGCTCGGCTGCGGCTCAACGCGGAGGCCCTGCCGGCGGTGGATATCGCCGAGGACGTCGTCGACCACGCGGGCCGAGACGTCCACACCGCCGGCGAGGAACTGACTGCCGCGCTCCTCCTCGTTCTCCACGAACGAGAACACCACCTTCCTGACGTCCGGCATGCCATGCCAGCCCGCCCAGCCCTCGGCAACGACCCGGCCATCGCTGCGCCGCTCCACGAAACGGTACGGTCCGGTGCCGACCGGTCGCGTGATCTCAGGCCGGGCGACCTCGGCATGCGGCACGACGAACAGGAACGCCAGACGGTTGACCAGGGTCGGCGCCGGCGCCGCCGTCTCGAAGACGACCGCGCCGTCGCCATCCGCAACCACGCGGCGGATGCCGACGAGTTGGTGCTTGATCTTGGACTCGGGATCCCGCAGCGCCCGCTCGAAGCTCGCGACGACATCGGCGCTGGTGAAGGGCGTCCCATCCGCGAAGCGGACATCGCGCCGGAGGACGAAGCGTACGCGGTTGCCGTCGAGAACGGACCACGACGCCGCGAGCGCCGGCTCGATCCTCATCTCGGGCGAGAAGCGGACCAGCGCGTCGTAGAAGTTGCACAGCAGCGACCAACCCACGATTTCGTTGTGGTGGTGGGGATCGAGCGTGCTCGGGACACGGTCGAGCGTTACGGAAAGAGGTGTTTGCGGGCTGCCCCCACACGCGGCCGCGACACCGGCGGCCAGCGCGAGCACCGCCCGCGCCCAGCGCCCGGGCCGACCGTCCAACGGCCCTCCACCACCCGCGACACGCATCCGAGCTCCCTCGCTTCGGCTACCCTCAATGTACGCCAGCCCCGCCCACCCTGCCACTCGCCCGTGTCTGGTTTCGGGCGATTGCAACCCGGAGGAGCCGGCCGCCGTATCATCGTTCGGGCAGGGAGAGCGACCACGGGACGTCTCAAGAGGTTCGTCAAGGAGTTTACCGCCGGGCTCACCACCGCGGAGATGCGTCGCACTGTCGGGCGCGACGCCCGCCAGGCGTACCGGGTGATCACCCGCGAGCAGGACCTGTCGGCCGAACCCAGGGGTTGGCTGCGGCGCGGGTTCTTCCGCGCCAAGGTCCTCTTCCTCGGGCTGTCCTACAAGCTCACGCCGGCGCGCCGCGCCCTCTTCGCTGTGGCGATCATCGCGGCCATCTTCGGCCTGTTCAAGTTCAACGCCGTGATCAACACCCAGCGGGTGAACATCGACTTCTCGTCGGCCTGGCTCCTCCTCAGCGTCGTCCTCCTCGTCTTCCTCCTCGCCCTCGAACTCGTTGACCGGGTGCTCGTCCGCGACGAGCTCGAGGTGGCGCGCCAGCTCCAGCGCGATCTCCTGCCGGGGACGGCTCCCGAGATCCCGGGCTATGCCGTCGCCCACTCGTACCGGACCGCCAACGAGGTCGGCGGCGACTATTACGACTTCCTCCCGCTCGCGGACGGACGGATCGCGCTCGTGATCGGCGACGCCAGCGGCCACGGGATGGCGGCGGGCCTGCTGATGGCGATCGCCAACGCCGCCCTCAAGCTCGCGGTCGAGGTGGACCCGGCCCCGGAGCGCGTCGCGACCCTGCTCAACCGCGTCCTCTACCGCACCGGCGACCGGAGGGCGTTCATGAGCCTGTTCTACGGCGTGCTCGAGCCCACGACCGGACGGCTGGCGTACGTGTGCGCGGGCCACCCGTTTCCCCTCCTCCGCAAGGCGGCGGGGGAGATCCTCGAGCTTGGGACCGGGAGCTTCCCGCTCGGGATCCGTGCCGAGGTCGATGCGTCCTCCGCGGAGACGACCCTCAACCCGGGCGACCTGCTCGTGCTCTACAGCGACGGCCTGCCGGAAGCCGCCAACCCGGCCGGTGAGGGGTTCGGCTACGACGCTCTTCGAACCCTGCTGCAGCAACCGGCCGGCCCGCAGACGATCCACGACCGCTTGCGGCGCGCCCTCGACATCCATGTCGCCGGGGAGGCGCTCAGGGACGATGTCACCGTCGTCGTGATCCAGCGGATGGCGGAAGCTCCGCCCATAGCCGGCGCAGTGGAGTCGTGATCTCCGCCTTTGCGCAGAATCAATACCCTCGGGGCGACGGCAGGCTATCCAGGAGCTTCAGGAGATTCGCCGCCTCTGGCAGTAGACTGGCGTGCGGAGGGGCGGTGAGGTGAGCGAAGTTCTCCCAACGATTGCCGAGGTCAGGGCCGCCGCGGAGCGGATCCGGCCGTACGCCCACCGCACGCCGGTGCTCACCTGCGCGAGCCTCGACGCGATGACCGGCGCGGCGCTGTTCTTCAAGTGCGAGAACTTCCAGCGGGTCGGGGCGTTCAAGTTCCGCGGTGCAGCCAACGCGGTGTTCTCGCTCAGCGACGAGGAGGCGCACCGCGGCGTCGCCACGCACTCCTCCGGCAACCACGCCGCGGCGCTCGCCCTCGCCGCCCGCCTGCGCGGGGTCCCCGCCCACGTCGTGATGCCGCGCACCGCCAAGGCGGTCAAGCGGGCCGCGGTCGCAGGGTACGGCGCCCGCATCGTGCTGTGCGAGCCGACGCTCGCGGCGCGCGAGGCGACGCTCGCCGAGGTCGTCGCCGCTACCGGCGCCACGGCGGTTCATCCCTACAACGACGCGCGGGTGATCGCCGGGCAAGGCACCGCCGCGCTCGAGCTGCTCGCGGAGGTCCCGCGCCTCGACGTGATGATGGCGCCTGTCGGCGGGGGCGGGCTGCTCTCCGGCACCGCGATCACGGTTGCCGGCGTCTCGCCGAACACTCGGGTCGTGGGCGCCGAGCCGGCCGCGGCGGACGACGCCTGCCGCTCGCTCCAAGCAGGCCGGATCGTCCCGTCGGTGGACCCGAAGACCGTCGCCGACGGCTTGCTCACCTCGCTCGGCACGCTCACCTTCGCGGTCATCCGCGAGCGCGTCGCCGAGATCGTGACCGTGAGCGAGGACGCGATCGTCGCGGCGATGCGCCACACCTGGGAGCGCATGAAGATCGTGATCGAGCCGTCCTCGGCCGTGCCCCTCGGCGCCCTGCTCGAGGGGAAGCTCCCCGCCGCGGACAGGCGGATCGGCGTGATCCTCTCGGGCGGCAACGTGGACCTCGCCGATCTGCCGTGGGGCCGTGGCTGAGGCAAGGGTGATGACGGTGCGGACCGCGATGCGAGCCCTCGCTCTCGCGACCGCACTGGCCGCCGTGGCGGCCACGGGTGCCGGCGCCGTTCCCCCACCCACACCGGCCCCACCGGGGATGACGGTCCGGGAGCGCGTCGAGGTCGCTCGCGTGGTCGTGGACGTCCGCGTCGTCGACGGCCGCGGCGAGCCGGTGACCGGACTCGCGGCGGCCGACTTCCGCGCGCTCGTCGACGGCCGGCCCGCCACGGTGGAGTCGGCCGAGTGGGTCGGCGGCACCGCGCCGTACGCGGAGGGACTGACGCCCGAGCAGGCCGCCGCGACCGGCGGCAAGGCGGCGCCGCCCGGCCGTCTGGTCGTACTCTTCTTCCAGTCCGACTTCTCCGAGGTACGCCTGTCCGGCCTGATGCAGATGAAGTTCAGGGCGATCGACATGGTGGCGAAGCTGCAACCCGCCGACCGCGTCGCCGTGGCGTCGTTCGACTCGCACCTCAAGCTGCGGCAGGACTTCACCGGCGACCGGGCACGCATCGACGCGGCGATCCACAAGGCGATCCTGTTCGGCGGCGAGTCCGCGGTCGCCCCCGGCCCGTTCCCGTCCCTGGCCGCGTCGTTCGACGCCGCCGCCGCGGCCCGCGCCGCGACGCCCGTAGCGGGCCTGCTCGTGCTGGCGCGGGCGCTCGAGCCGCTGCCCGGCGCAAAGTCGCTGGTCGCGGCGGACACCGGCGGCTTCTACGCCAAGACCAACCTCTTCCCCGGCCAGGCGATCACCCGCGTCGAGGGAGCGCTCGCCGGCCACTACGTGCTCGTGCTCGTGCGCCCCCAGGGCCCGCGCGGGCTGCACGCGCTGGCCGTCGAGGTGCCCGGCCGGGCGTTCAAGGTGCTGGCCAAACCGACGTTCCAGGACTGAGCGGCGCGGCGCGGAGACGGCAAGGGCCGCCGCGAGTTGCCCCGCGGCGGCCCTCGCGACAACAGGATCCCGTGTTACTTCACGCCCAGCAACTCGACGTCGAAGAGCAACGTCGCGTTGGGCGGAATCACGCCGGGGTAGCCGCGATCGCCGTACGCCAGCTTCCCGGGGATGATGAGCTTGCGCTGGCCGCCGACCTTCATGCCGGCGACGCCCTCGTCCCAACCCTTGATCACGCGACCGGCCCCGAGCGGGAACTCGAACGGGCGCTTGCCGACGCTCGAGTCGAACACCTTGCCGTCCTCGAACCGACCGGTGTAGTTGACCGTCACGGTCTGCCCGGCTTTCGCCTCGGCGCCGGTCCCCACCTTGACATCGACGTACTGCAGCCCCGACGCCGTCGTGATCACCTTCTCGTCCACCTTGCCCGCCTTTGCCGGCTCCGCACCACGAGCAGCCGCCGGAAGCGCCAGCGTGATTCCGGCCGCCAGAACCGCACCCCACAGCACACCGAACCGAACCGTACACTTCGCCATCGTCGCGACTCCTTTCGTGCCCCTGGCCGGCATCCGGCCAAACGGGCAACGCGAGATGATACTTCACGCCCGCGGCCGGACCCCCGGGGGCTACGCGGCGCGGCTCCCGCGCGGCTTGAGCTTGCACGTCGAGACGCCGAGCAGCGTATACAGCGGGCAGAACCCGACGGCCGCCGTCGCCAGCGGGATGACGCCGATTACGCCCCACCAGCTCTTGAATGCGATCCCGCAGCCGATGATGACGATGCCAGCGACGACCCTGACGACCTTGTCCACAGACCCGACGTTGATCTTCATGACGTCCTCCCATGCCTCAACCTGCGAACCCCAGGTCCCGAACCGCGATTCCCGCACACCGCGACGCCCGCGCCCGACCGCCGCACATCACCGCCCCGCGAGCGCCGGGAAGCCGGTCAGCACCGAGGCGACGACCGCCGCCGCGCTGGCCGCGAGGAGGGCGAACGCCGCCACCACGTGGTCCACACGCTCCTCCTTCCACGGGTCGAGCACGCGGGCCATGCCGTAACCGCCGGCGAAGCCGCCGAGGTGCGCCCAGTTGTCGATCCCCGGCATCACGAAGCCGAACACGAAGAGCATCGCCGCCCAGACCAGCGCCTGGTGCCCGACCGCGCTCGAGCCGCGCCGGCGCCCGTAATGCACGATCGCGCCCAGCAGGCCGAAGATCGAGGCCGAGGCGCCGATCGTGAACCCGGCGCCGCCGAGGAATCTCGGCAGGAAGAAGAGGTAATGACCCACCAGCGAGCTCGCGAGGAACCCCGTCGCCCCGGCGACGATGTAGATGATGACCATGCGCGCGGGCCCGTACGCCTCGGCCGTCGTCGGCGCCAGTTGCCGCACCCACAGCATGTTGAACAGGATGTGCAGCAGGCTGCCGTGCAGCCACGAGGCCGAGAGCACCGTCCACCAACGCCCGAGGTCAAACACAGGAATGGCGCCGCTGGCGCCGAGCACGAACAGGCTCCTCGTCGAAGGGGCCAGCATCGACATGATGCCCCCTTCCCGAACCCCGCTCGGGTCCATGAGGAGCGACACGACGTACAGCACGGCGCAGCCGCCGATCACCGCGGGCGTGAAGCCGAAGTCTTGCCCGAGCCGCCGGAACGCCACCGCGAAACCCCACATCCCGGGGTTGCGCCGCCCGCAGGAGAGGCAGCGTTCGTCGTTGACGCCGACGAGCTTGCCGCACGACGGACACACCACCGACCCGGTCCGCTGCCGCTTCAGCATCCCGTCCCCCTTCCCACCGCCCGCCTCACTGCGGCCGCGCCCGCAGGTACTGGTTCGGCCACGCGCCCTCCGCGCCGAGCGCGTGCGCCGCGTGCAGCGGCCAGTAGGGATCGCGCAGCAGCGCGCGGGCGAGCAGCACCGCGTCGGCCTCGCCGGTCGCGACGATCTGTTCCGCCTGGAACGGCTCCGTGATCATCCCGACCGCCCCCGAGGCCACCCCGGCCTCGCGCCGGACCCGTGCCGCGAACGGCGTCTGGTACCCCGGCCCGACCGGGACGTGGGCGTTGGGGACGAGGCCGCCGCTGGAGCAGTCCACGAGGTCCACCCCCGCGTCCTTGAGCCGGCGGGCGAACGCCACCGCGTCGTCCGGGCCCCAGCCACCCTCGACCCAGTCGGTGGCCGAGATCCGCACGAACAGCGGCCGTTCCTCGGGCCAGGCAGCGCGCACCGCAGCCGCGACCTCGAGCGGGAAGCGCATGCGCTGCTCGCGGTTGCCCCCGTAGCCGTCGTCACGGCGGTTGGACAGCGGAGAGAGGAACTCGTGCAGGAGGTACCCGTGCGCCGCGTGCA
>NCBR01000170.1 GCA_002279285.1 Acidobacteria bacterium 37-71-11 | reverse complement strand
GGTCTACCGGCTGACCGGCCGGAAGGTCAAGCTCTCCGAGATCTGGACCGTGTACTGGGAGTACGTGGAGAAGATGCGGCGCTTCGTGCGCGAGCGCGGTGACTCGCTGATCGACGAGGGGTCGGAGTCGAACGCCCTCCCGCGCATCTGGAAACAGTACGGGATCGTCCCCGAGGAGGCCTACCCCGGCGTGCTCTCGGCGGACGGACGCCACGACCACTCGCGGCTGATCGCGCAACTCAAGGAGCTCTCGCAGTGGGTGAAGGCCAACAACATCTGGGACGAGGACCGGGTGCTCGCGATGACGCGGGTCATCCTGGACCGCGAACTGGGCGTGCCGCCGGAGCACTTCGCGTACCAGGGGCGGGAGTACACACCGCAGCAGTTCCTCGCCCAGGTCGTGAAACTCGACCTCGGCGACTACGTGGAGTTCATGTCGACGCTGTCGCTGCCGTTCTACACCCGGGGCGAGTACAAGGTCCCCGACAACTGGTGGCACGACGCCTCCTACTACAACGTCCCGCTGGACGAGTGGTACGCGGCGCTCAAGCACGCCGTCCAGCAGGGGTACACGGTGGCGATCGGCGGCGACGTCTCCGAACCCGGCTACAACGGGTTCGAGAACGCCGCGGTGGTGCCGACGTTCGACATCCCGCAGGCGTACATCGACCAGAGCGCACGCGAGTTCCGCTTCGCCAACCACACGACCGCGGACGACCACGGCATCCACCTGGTCGGATGGACGAACGTCGACGGCCACGACTGGTTCCTGATCAAGGACTCGGCGCGCTCCTCGCGGTGGGGGAAGTTCGACGGCTACTACTTCTACCGTGACGACTACGTGCGCCTGAAGATGCTCACGTTCGTCGTGCACAAGGAGGCGGTCAGGGACCTGCTGGCGAAGTTCGCGCCGGCACAACCGAAACCGTAGGGTTCCGGAAGGGAACGCCGCGGTCCGACGTCTTGGTTGTCTTGGGCTGCGCTGGCCCGGCGTCCGCTCCGACCGGTGGGGCGCGTCGGAGACGGGCGGCGCAGAGGGGGGAGAGAGCAACGTGCCCATATCGTTCTCCGGAGAGCGTTCGCGCGGCCACGGCCGCTTGGTTGTCGTCGTCGTCGTGCTCGCTGTCGTGGGGCTCGTCCTCGCGGGCGCGCTGCGCCGGGGGCCGGCGCCCGCGGTCGTGATCGCGAGCGACCACGAGGCGATCGGACCCGCCACGTCGATCACGGCCCACTTTTCGGAACCGTCGGGAGGCCTGGGCGCGATCAAGCTGGAACTCATCCAGGGCGAGCGCTCGGTGGTGCTCGCCGAGCGGCAATTCGAGCGGGCCGGCCCCTTCTCCCCCCTGCGCGGTCGCTTCACCGCCCAGGCCGACCTCACCGGGACGGTGGGGCGCTCGGCCGAGGCGTGGTTGAAGGAAGGCGAGGCGGTGGTGCGGGCCACGGCGGACAGGATGGCCGGACCCCTGCGCTCGCACGCCCCGGTGGTCGTCGAGAAACGGATGGCCGTGCTGCTGCGGCCGCCCCGCCTGGAGCTCCTGTCGCGGCAGCACTACGTCCGCCAGGGCGGTTCCGGCGTCGTCGTGTTCCGCGTCGGCGACGGCGTGGTGCGCTCGGGCGTGCGCGCCGGCGCGACGGAATCGCTCTCCTTCCCGCTGCCGGGAGGCGGGCCCGGCGAGCGGTTCGCCCTCTTCGCCGTGCCCTGGGAGCTCGACGACGTGGGCCAGGTGCGGCTGTTCGCCGAGGACGCCGCCGGCAACCGGAGCGAACTGCCGTTCGTGGACCTGTTCAAGAAGTCCCCACCGCGGACCGACACGATCGACTTGACCGACGCGTTCCTCGCCAGGGTCGTGCCGGCGATCGCGAGCCAGACCCCGGGTTTCGACGCCAGCGGCTCGCTGCTCGACCAA
Organism: Acidobacteria bacterium 37-71-11; assembly: GCA_002279285.1. Lineage (GTDB taxonomy): Bacteria > Acidobacteriota > Thermoanaerobaculia > Thermoanaerobaculales > Thermoanaerobaculaceae > RBG-13-68-16. Next base: position 3,608 of record NCBR01000170.1, on the reverse strand, counting down.
TACCTGCGGATCAACGGCGAGGAGCGGCGGGCGGTCCTGGCGAAGATCCTCGCCATCGCGAAGGACACCGAACCGGCGTTCCTCTGGCGCGGTGCCTTCCTGCAAATGCCGAACTCGCAGCGCCGGGCCGGCTTCGCGGAGACCAGGACCTACCTCTACGACGGCAAAGCGGTGGATCACCAGACCCACCTCGGCCTCGACCTCGCCTCGACCGAGCACGCGCCGGTGCCCGCCGCCAACTCCGGGCGAGTGGTGTTCGCGGGCTGGCTCGTGATCTACGGCAACGCGGTGATCGTCGACCACGGCTACGGGTTGATGAGCCTGTACGGACACATGTCCGCGATCTCGGTGAAGCCCGGCGACAAGGTGGCCAAGGGGCAGCAGCTCGGCAACAGCGGCTCGACCGGCCTCGCCGGCGGCGATCACCTCCACCTCGAAATCTTCGTGCAGGGCAAATCGGTGAACCCGCTCGAGTGGCTGGACGAGCACTGGATCCGCGACAACATCGGCAGCAAGATCAAGCTGCCCTAGAGGCGTGGTCCGTGGTTCGAGCCGGCCGCCAGCGGCGCTATTTGCACTGGCGTGTAAACTCGCGCTATGAGCGAAGAGCAGAGTCTGCAGGAGCGCTACGCGCCTTCGACGCACTGCTTCGGCTGCGGGCCGGCGAACCCCGACGGGCTGCGGATCCAGAGCTTCGTACACGGTGACGAAGTCGTCTGCGAGTGGACGCCGGCGAAGCGGCACGAGGCGTTCGACGGCGCCCTCAACGGCGGCATCATCGGGACGCTGTTCGACTGCCACTGCAACTGGACGGCGGCGCACCACCTCATGGCCGCGCGCGGAGCCGACAGGCCACCGTGCACGGTGACCGCCGAGTACCGCGTCGTGCTCAAGCGACTGACGCCTTCGACCGCGCCGGTCACCCTGCGAGCGAGGGTCGTCGAGGCTGCCGGCGACCGGGCGGTGGTCGAGGGGGTGCTGGAGAGCGGCGGCGTGACGACCGCGACCTGCCGCGGCGTCTTCGTCGCGGTCCAGGAGGGCCACCCGGCGTTCCACCGGTGGTGAACCCCCGGCCGGCGGGGCGAGGGCCTAAGCGGGGCGCGGGGCCGGGTCGCGCGGTTGTGCTATAAGGAGCGTATGCCCGACCGCAAATACAGGCATCGGGGGTACCAGGACGAGGAGCGCCATGACGAGCGGCGCGCGCCCGAGAGCGGGCCGCGCGAGCGTCCCGAAGGGCCGCGCGGGCGGGGACTGGGAGCGCCTACGGTGACGGTGTTCCGTTGCCGGATGTGCGGCGTGCGGCAGCAGCTCTCCGGGTCGGTGGCGCTGGATGCGGTGTGCACGAGCTGCGGCAACGACCTCCACACCTGCTCCAACTGCATCCACTTCGATACCTCGCGTCCCAAGGAGTGCCGCAAGCCGGTCCCCGTGCGCGTGACCAACAAGACGAGGCGCAACGCCTGCGAGCTGATGACCCCGAATACAGTGCAGGAGTTCGGTTCCGACCGGCCGGCGGTCGTCACGCCCGACGGCGGTGCCGTGTCAAGCCAACGGGCCGCCTTCGACGCCCTGTTCAGCAAGAAGAAGTGAGGTCGGCCCGCGGCGCGGGAAATGGCGGGTCAGGGTTGCAGAGATGGTTGCCGCTCCCGGGTCGGGTGGAGGGATCCCTTGCGTGCCTCTGGCCCCGGCGGGGCAGAGCCCCGGGGCGCCGGGAGGTGGGTGGCGCCCCAGGGCCAGTGATGCACGCGGGATCGTTCAGTCCATCTGGCGGCGCAGGTACGTGGGGGTGTCAAGCTCGGAGAAGTTGCCCACGTTGACGCCGTAGTCGTTCGGCAGGTTCGCCGGCAGGTACGGGCTCGCGGCCTCGGGCTGTTTCTCCGGCCGCGGCGCCTCCCTGGGGAGCGCCCGTTCGGCCGCGCGCGCCGGCCGGTCCTCGGCGGTCGCACCGAACCCGGTCGCGACGACCGTGACCTGGATCTTCGCCTCGAGTTCCTCGCGCTGCCCGTACCCGAACAGGAACAGGCAGTCGGGGGAGCAGCGCTTGGCGATGTACTCGGCGGCGTCGTTGATCTCGGCGATCGTCGTGTCGCGGCCGCCGATGAAGTTCACCAGCACCCGCTGCGCACCCTCGAGCGACGCCTCCTCGAGCAGGGGCGAGGAGAACGCCTGTTGCGCCGCCTCAATGGCGCGGTGCTCGCCCTGGCCCTGGCCGATGCCCATCAGCGCCATCCCGCCGCCGCGCATCACGGTCTCGACGTCGGCAAAGTCGCGGTTGATGATCCCGGTTTCGTTGATGATGTCCGAGATCCCCTCGACGCCGTGGCGCAGCGCCTCGTCGGCGAGCTGGAACGCCTCCTCCACCGAGACCTGCGGTCCGACCATCTGGAGCAGGCGCGAGTTGGGCACCGTGATGAGGGTGTCCACGCACTTGCGCAGCTCCTCGATCCCCTTGTCCGCGATGCGCGCCTTGCGGGTCCCCTCGAACGCGAACGGCTTGGTGACCACCGCGACCGTCAGCGCGCCAGCGTCGCGGGCGAGGTTGCCGATCACCGGCGCCGCGCCGGTCCCGGTCCCCCCGCCCATCCCGGCGGCGATGAAGACCATGTCGGCGCCCTCGATGCACTCGATGAGTTCCTCGGTGCGGTCGAGCGCCGCGCGGTTGGCGGCTTCCGGGTCGCAGCCGGCGCCGAGCGCCTTGCCGCGCGAGTTCGGGGTCACGAGTTGCAGACGCACCCCGGCCTGGCTCGCGCGCAGCGCCTGGCCGTCGGTGTTCACCGCAATGAACTCGACGCCCTTGATGCCGGCGGCGATCATGCGGTTCACCGCGTTGCTGCCGCCTCCGCCGACCCCCACGACCTTGATCAAGGCCGGCGAGGACTCGTCGGCGATGGTGATCGCAGGGTTCGAACTTCCCTTCGAATCGTCAAATGTGATCACGATCCACCTCCCCTTTTCGCAAGAACTTTGCGTGAAATTCTCGTCCACAACCCCTCGCGACGCCGCCTCTCGCGCACCTGCGGCACCGCAGCCGGGAGCAACAAACTGCGTCCGTGCACCAGCAGCCCAACGGCCACGGCCGGCGAGCGCGCGGGCAACTCCGAACTCGCGAGCAAGTGCGTGGCGTCCGGGACGCCCTCCAGGTCGCCGAGCCGAGCCCGCTTGACGAAGACCTCCTCGGCGAGAGCGGCGAGCCCGTCCAGATGGGCGCCGCCTCCCGAGAGCACGACGCCCGTGCACGGGGCGTCCTGCGGGATCTGGCGCCACACCTCGGCGGCGATCAGCTCGAACGTCTCCTGCATACGCAGGCGGATGGTTTTGCACAGCTCGCGGCGCGAAATCACGTGGCTGCCGCGCCCCTCGATCGTCGGGACGGAGATCGTCTCCTCGTCCCCGACGTCGGCGAGGAGCATCGTGCCGGCCTCGCGCTTGGCCTTTTCCGCCCCTGCCGCAGTGGTCTGGAAGCGGTGCACGAGATCGTCGTTGACCTTGTTGCCGCCGATCGGAAAGCATCCGGAGGCGAGGAGCTTGTCGCCCGAGAACGCGGCGTAGCTGGTCGAGCCGTAGCCGATGTCGATCACGATCGCGCCGAGCCGGCGCTCGTCGGCGGT
>NCBR01000020.1 GCA_002279285.1 Acidobacteria bacterium 37-71-11 | reverse complement strand
AGCTGATCACGCCGATCGCGATGGAGAAGGCGCTGCGGTTCGCGATTCGTGAGGGTGGCCGCACCGTCGGCGCCGGCACCATCACCGAAATCATCGAGTAGGAGTGGCCATGGTCAAGGACAAGATCCGGATCCGGCTCAAGGCGTACGACTTCCGTCTCCTGGACCAGTCCACGGCGGAGATCGTGGACACGGCGAAGCGCACGGGGGCGAGCGTATCGGGGCCGATCCCGCTGCCGACGCAGATCCAGCGCTTCACCGTCCTGCGCTCGCCGCACGTGGACAAGAAGTCGCGTGAGCAGTTCGAGATCCGCACGCACAAGAGGCTTCTCGACATCCTCGATCCCACGCAACAGACGGTGGATGCGCTCATGAAGCTCGAGTTGCCCGCCGGCGTGGATGTCGAGATCAAGGCCTACGGCGGGAAGAAGTGAGGTCGGGCATGGTGCAAGGAATTCTCGCCAAGAAGATCGGCATGACCCAGGTGTTCGACGACTCCGGCGCCATGGTGCCGGTCACCGTCGTGCAGGCGGGGCCGTGCGTGGTGGTGCTGCGTCGGACCACCGCAACCGACGGGCACGAGGCGGCGCAGCTCGGCCTGGTCGACGGCAAGCCTCCCCGCCGCGTCGCCAAGCCGCTGCAGGGCGCGTTCGCCAAGGCCGGCGTGCCGCCGACACGGATGCTCGCCGAGATCCCTCTCGCCGAGGGGTCCGAGGTCAAGCCCGGCGACACGGTGCTCTGCGACATCTTCGCCGTCGGGGAGGTGATCCGGGTGGTCGGCACCTCCAAGGGCAAGGGGTTCCAGGGCGCGATGAAGCGGCACCACTTCCGCGGCGGCGCGGCCAGCCACGGCTCCATGTTCCACCGGGCGCCAGGCGGTATCGGGCCGTCGGCGTACCCCTCGCGGGTGTTCCCGGGCACCAGGATGGCCGGGCGCATGGGTGTCGACAAGGTCACGTTGAAGCACGTGAAGGTGGTCAAGGTGGACCTCGAGCGCAACCTGCTCTTCCTCAAGGGTGCCGTTCCTGGCGGCCGCAACGCCTTGCTGCGGCTCGTGAAGGGGTAAGGGGGCGGACCATGAAGCTTGACGTGCGCAACTGGGACAACGAAGTGGTGGGCGAGGTCGAGCTCCCGCAGGAGGTCTTCTCGTACCCCTCCCGCCCTCATCTCGTCTACGAGGTGGTCAAGGCCTACCTGGCCGGGCTGCGCTCCGGCACGCATGCGACCAAGACCAGGAGCATGGTCTCGGGCGGCGGCAAGAAGCCCTGGAAGCAGAAGGGGACCGGGCGCTCGCGGCACGGCTCGACCCGCTCGCCGCTCTGGCGGCACGGCGGCACGACGTTCGGGCCACAGCCCCGCTCCTACGAAGCCAAGGTCAACATCAAGGCGAAGAAGAACGCGCTCAAGTCGGTGCTCGCCGAGCGTCTGACCGGCGGACAGCTCCGCGTCCTCGAGTCTCTCGACGTCGACTCGCACCGCACCAAGGAGTTCGTGGCGCGCCTGGAGAAGCTCGGGTTGGCGGGGGAAAAGGTCCTGCTGATCGACAGCTACGACAACCTCAACCTGCTGCTGGCCACCCGCAACCGGCCTGAGTTGAACACCGCGGACGCCATGCACGTCCACGTCTACCAGGTGCTGCGGGCGAAGCAACTCGTCTTCTCGCGCCGCGCGCTGGTGCAGCTCTCGGAGGTGCTGTCGTCATGAAGGACCCACGCCAGATCGTTCTGCGCCCAATCGTGACGGAGAAGACCGCGGACCTCAAGGCGAGCACGAACACGGTGTGCTTCCAGGTCGCGCGAAACGCCAACAAGATCGAGGTCCGCAAGGCGGTCGAGACCCTGTTCGGGGTCAAGGTCGTCGAGGTGCGGGTGGTCAACGTCCGTGGCAAGCAGCGCAGGTTCGGGCGTTACACCGGCCAGCGCCCCGACTGGCGCAAGGCCTACGTGCGCCTCGCCGCCGGCGAGAAGACCATCGAGTTCTTTGATCAGGTGTAGGGAGAAGGACCATGGCGCTCAAATCATTCAAGCCGACCTCTCCGGGCATCCGCTTCATGACTCGCCTGGACTTCGGCGAGATCACGAAGGACCAGCCGGAGAAGTCGCTCACCCGCGGGATCAGCAAGAGCGGCGGCCGGAACAACGAGGGGCACGAAACGCTGCGCTTCCGCGGCGGCGGCCACAAGCGGCGCTACCGCACCATCGACTTCCGCCGCGACAAGAGGGGTGTGCCCGCGCGCGTCGCCACGATCGAGTACGACCCCAACCGGTCGGCGCGCATCGCGCTGCTGGTCTACGCGGACGGCGAGAAGCGCTACATCCTGGCGCCCGACGGCGTCGGCGTGGGGAACACGCTCGTGGCCGCCGATAAGGCCGAGATCGTCCCTGGCAACGCCTTGCCGCTCAAGAGCATCCCTCTCGGCGCCCTGGTCCACAACGTCGAGCTGAAGCCCGGTCACGGCGGACAGATGGTGCGTTCCGCGGGCGCCAGCGCCCAGGTCATGGCCAAGGAGGGCGCCTACGTGACGCTGCGGCTGCCGTCCGGAGAGATGCGGTTGGTGCTCGCCACGTGCTGGGCCACGGTGGGTCAGGTCGGGAACGCCGACCACTCCAACGTGTCGATCGGCAAGGCGGGCCGCACCCGCTGGCTCGGACGGCGCGGCCACGTGCGCGGCACGGCCATGAACCCGGTCGACCACCCGCACGGCGGTGGCGAGGGCAAGACCAAGGGCGGCCGGCACCCGGTCAGCCCGTGGGGGCAGCCGACCAAGGGCTACAAGACCCGCACGTGCAAGCGGACCACTCGCTTCATCGTGAAGCGGCGGAAGTAGGGGAGGTCGGGATGGCTCGTTCAATCCACAAGGGACCGTTCATCGATGGCCACCTGCTGAAGAAGGTGGAGCAACTCAACGACTCGCGCGAGCGCAGGGTCATCAAGACCTGGTCGCGCCGGTCGACCATCATCCCCGAGATGGTGGGCCACACCATCGCCGTCCACAACGGCCAGAAGTTCGTCCCGGTTTTTGTCACGGAGAACATGGTCGGCCACAAGCTGGGCGAGTTCGCGCTCACCCGCACGTTCCGCGGCCACTCCGCGACGCGCAAGGAAAAGGGCGCCGCCCACTAGGGGGAAGCTATGCAAGCCGAAGCTCGACTGCGTTACTACAAGGGTTCTCCCCAGAAGGTGCGGCTGGTCGCCGACGTCGTGCGTGGCCAGGGTGTCGCACGGGCGCTGGCCATGCTCAAGCTGACCCACAAGCGCTGCGCGCGCGACATCGAGAAGCTCGTCCGCTCCGCGGTGGCCAACCTCGAGCAGAAGATGCCCGGGGTGGATGCCGGGAAGCTGGTGCTCACGAGCATCCAGGTCAACCAGGCCCCGTCCCTGAAGCGATTCCGTGCGGCCTCGATGGGGCGCGTTTTCCCCCGGCTGCACAAGTTCTGCCACGTGACCGTGCAGGTCGCGGAGCGCGAGAAGTAGGAGGCGATCGTGGGCCAGAAGACGCACCCGTACGGTTTCAGGCTTGGGTACAACAAGACGTGGCGGTCGCGTTGGTTCGCCGACGCCGACTACGCGAAGCTCCTGCATGAGGACCTCCGCTTGCGCAAGGCGCTCAAGAGCCGGCTGTCGCACGCCGGCGTCGCCGAGATCGATATCGAGCGCACGGCCAACAAGATCCGGGTCAACATCTTCTCCGCCCGGCCGGGGATCATCATCGGGCGTAAGGGCGCCGAGGTGGACAAGCTCGGGGCCGAGCTGCGCGCCGTCTACGGTCAGGACATCCACATCAACATCCAGGAGATCCAGAGGCCGGAGATCGAGGCTCAGCTGATCGCCGAATCGATCGCCAGCCAGCTCGTGCGGCGCATCACGTTCCGGCGCGCGATGCGGCGCTCGATGGAGAACGCCTTGCGTTTCGGCGCGCAAGGCGTCAAAATCCGATGCTCGGGTCGCCTCAACGGGGCCGAGATCGCCCGCTCCGAGTGGTACCAGGAGGGACGGCTCCCCCTCCACACCCTCAAGGCCGATATCGAGTACGGCTTTGCCGAAGCCTTCACCACTTACGGGGCGATCGGCGTCAAGGTGTGGATCTACAAGGGCGAGTTGCACCGGAGCAAGGCTCACCGGCGCGCGTTGTGAGGGATGAGGTGCTGCTATGTTGATGCCGAAGAAAGTCAAGTTTCGCAAGCAACAGCGCGGCCGGCGCAGGGGCCTTGCGACCCGCGGCGGTGAGCTGTCGTTCGGCGACTACGGTCTCCAGGCGCTCGAGCCCGGCTGGGTCACGGCGCGCCAGATCGAAGCGGCGCGTATCGCGATGACGCGCCACGTGAAGCGCGGCGGCAAGATCTGGATCCGGGTCTTCCCGGACAAACCGATCACCAAGAAGCCGGCCGAGACCCGCATGGGCAAGGGCAAGGGTGCGCCGGAGGAATGGGTGTGCGTCGTCAAGCCGGCGCGGATCCTCTACGAGATGGAGGGGGTGACGGAGGACGTGGCCCGTGAGGCGATGCGCCTGGCGGCTCACAAGCTTCCGATCAAGACCCGCTTCGTGGCACGGGGGCAGGTGCGATGAAAGCGAAGGAACTGCGGGAGAAGTCGATCGAGGAGCTGCGGAACTCCGAGACCGAGCTCAAGGAGCAGCTGTTCAAGCTGCGCTTCCAGAAGGCCACCGGTCAGATCGCAAACCCGGCCAAGATCCGTCTCGCGCGCAAGGACATCGCGCGCGTCGAGACGATCCTCGCCGAGCGCCTCAGGGAAGCGGAGTGAGCCATGGATAACGCGACCAAGACCAAAGGGATCACGAAGGTCGGCATCGTCGTGTCCGACGCTATGGACAAGACGGTGGTCATCAGGGTGGAGAGCCTCGTCAAGCACGAGCTCTACCACCGCTTCGTGCAGCGCGCCAGGAAGTTCACGGCGCACGACGAGACCAACGTCTGCAAGGTCGGCGACAAGGTGCAGATCATGGAGTGCCGTCCGCTCTCCCGGAGCAAACGGTTCCGGGTCGTGCGCGTGATCGAGCGGGCTTCGTGAGGAGGCGGCCATGATCCAGATGCAAACGATGCTGACGGTGGCCGACAACTCGGGGGCCAAGAAGCTGCAGGCGATCCGCCAGCTCGGCGGCTCCAACGCCGGCCGGTACGCTCGGATCGGGGACGTGATCGTCTGCGCGGTCAAGGAAGCGGTTCCCGACTCGCAGGTGAAGAAGGGGACGGTCGTGCGGGCGGTGATCGTGCGGACCCGCAGCAGCCACCGGCGCAAGGACGGCTCCTACATCCGGTTCGACGACAACGCGGCGGTGCTGATCAACGCCCAGAAGGAGCCGATCGGGACCCGCGTGTTCGGGCCGGTGGCGCGCGAATTGCGCGAGCGACGCTTTATGAAGATCGTATCGCTCGCGCCGGAAGTGCTTTAGGAGGCGGCGATGGCGAATAGCTTCAAGGTCAAGAAGGGCGATCAGGTTCAGGTCATCGCCGGCAAGGACAGGGGCAAGAAGGGGAAAGTCATGCGGGTGGACCGCAAGGCGGCCCGGTTGGTGGTTGAGCACGTCAACATGCTCAAGCGCCACACCAAGGCGAACCCCGGCAAGGGCGTGGCAGGCGGGATCGTGGAGCGGGAGGCGCCGATCGCGGTGTCGAACGTGATGGTGATCTCGGCGGACACGAACCGCCCGACGCGCGTGGGCTACAAGGTTCTCGAGGATGGCCGCAAGGTCAGGCTCGCAAAGGTCGATGGCGCGATTCTCGACCAATAAGGAAGAGAGGGTACGATGGCGCGCTTGAAAGAGAAGTACGAAAAGGAAGTGATCCCGAAACTCGAGAAGGAGTTCGGGATCTCCAACGCGATGGCGGTGCCGCGGATCACCCGGGTCGTCTGCAACCTCGGCTTGGGCGAGGCGCCGCGCAACAACAAGCTGATGGACCAGGCGGTGGACGAGCTGACGGCAATTACCGGCCAGCGGCCGACGGTCCGCAAGGCCCGCAGGTCGATCGCGCAGTTCAAGCTCCGGGCGGGGATGCAGATCGGCTGCGCGGTGACGCTGCGGCGCGACCGCATGTACGAGTTCCTGGACCGGCTGATCAACATCTCGTTGCCGCGTGTCCGCGACTTCCGCGGATTGTCGCCGAAGGGCTTCGACGGACGCGGCAACTTCACGATGGGGATCCGCGACCATTCGATCTTTCCGGAGATCGACTACACCAAGGTCGAGACTCCCAAGGGAATGAACGTGACCGTGGTGACCACGGCCAGGACCGACGACCAGGCCCGGTTCCTCCTGCAGGAACTCGGCTTTCCGTTTGCGAAAGGTTAGGAGGGCGCTGTGGCTCGTACCTGTCTTATTGCCAAATCGCTGCGGCCGCCGAAGTTCCGCGTGCGGCACCGTAACCGTTGCAAGCTCTGCGGCCGCCCGCGTGCGTACATGCGCAAGTTCGAGCTTTGCCGGCTGTGCTTCCGCAAGCTTGCCCTGGAGGGATACCTCCCGGGCGTGACCAAGGCGAGCTGGTAGGGGGTGTGAGATGACGATGACCGATCCGATCGCCGACCTCCTCACCCGCATCCGCAACGCGGTGCTCGTAGGCAAGGACCGCTGCGACGCGCCGGCGTCCAAGGTCAAGCTCGAGCTTTCGAAGATCCTCCAGGAGGAGGGGTTCATCCGCACCTTCAAAGTGCTGGAGGAAGGCCCCCAGGGCACGCTGCGGCTCTACCTGCGCTACTCGCCGGACGGAGAGCCCGCGATCCACGGTCTGGAGCGCGTCTCCCGGCCCGGCCTGCGGGTGTACCGCGGCGTCGAGGAGCTGCCCGAGGTTCGGGGCGGCATGGGCGTCGCCGTGATCTCGACCTCCAAGGGGCTCATGACCGACGCCAAGGCGCGCGAGTCGCGCCTCGGCGGCGAGGTCATGTGCCGCATGTGGTAGGGAGGCTGCCATGTCACGCATCGGAAAGAACCCCATCCCGATCCCGAAGGCGGTCCAGGTGACCGTCGCGGACGGGTTGGTGCAGGTCAAGGGGCCGAAGGGTGCGCTGCAGCACCCCCTTCCCGCGGGGATCAACGTCGCTATCGAGGGCGAGCAGGTCGTGGTGACCCGGACGGGCGACCTGCCCTCCGTCAGGGCGTTGCACGGCCTCATCCGCGCGTTGCTTGCCAACGCCGTCAGCGGTGTCACCGCGGGCTTCAAGCGCGAGCTCGACATCGTCGGCGTCGGCTACAAGGCCGAACTCAAGAACCCGCGCGAGCTGGTGCTCTCACTCGGTTTCTCACACCAGGTGACCTACAAGGCGCCGGAGGGCGTGGCGATCAGCTACGACGCGAAGGCCAACCGGCTCACCATCGAGGGCATCGACAAGCAAAGAGTCGGCCAGGTCGCAGCCGAGATCCGCAGCGTGCGGCCCCCAGACGTGTACAAGGGCAAGGGCGTCAAGTACTCCGACGAGGTCTTGAAGCTCAAGGCCGGGAAGACGGGAGCGTAACGCCATGGCGCAATTGAAGGACAGAAGGCAGCGGCGGCATCGCATTCACCTGCGAATCCGCAAGGTGGTAGCCGGCACCGCCGAGCGCCCGAGGTTGGCGGTTTTCCGGTCGCTCGCCAACGTCTACGCGCAGCTCATCGACGACGGGAAAGGCGCGACTCTGGTCGCCGCCTCGACGGTGGAGAACGACCTTCGCAAGGATCTGACCCACGGCGGCAACAAGGCGGCGGGCCGCGCCGTCGGCAAGGCGATCGCCGAGCGTGCGAAGGACAAGGGGATCACCTCGGTGGTGTTCGACCGAGCCGGCTTCCGATACCACGGCGTGGTCAAGGAGCTGGCGGACGCGGCCCGCGAAGCGGGTCTGAAGTTCTAGGGGTAAAGCGATGAGCGAGCGGGATAGCCAATTTATCGATCACGTGGTGAACATCAACCGCGTCACCAAGGTCGTGAAGGGTGGCAAGAACTTCTCGTTCTCCGCCCTGGTGGTCGTCGGTGACGGGAACGGCAAGGTCGGCTTCGGCACGGGCAAGGCCCGTGAGGTGCCCCAGGCGATCCGGAAGGCGACCGAGGCGGCCCGGCGCGTGATGATCACCGTGCGCCGCAAGGGCACGACGATCCCGCACGAGGTGATCGGGCACTTCGGCGCCGGCAGGGTGCTGCTCCGGCCGGCTTCGCCCGGCACCGGCGTGATCGCCGGCGGCGCCGTGCGCGCGATCGCGGAGGCCGCGGGGATCGCGGACGTCCTGACCAAGTCGCTCGGCACGACCAACCCGCACAACCTGGTGCGGGCGACGTTCGAGGCGCTCGAGCAGCTCACCACGGCGGATGAGGTGTCTCTGCTGCGGCGCGGCGTCGGCGAGACCGAAGTCGTCGAGGAAGCCGAGCTCGTGACCGGCCCGCTCCCGGAGGTCGAGGTATGACGACCCGGCGCAAGACGACGGCTGCGACGCTGCGCATCACACAGGTGCATAGCATCATCGGCAACCAGGAACGGGTGAAGAGGGTGGTCACCGACGGCCTCGGGCTCGGACGCATCGGCCGCTCCGTCGTCCTGCCAGACAACCCTTATACCCGCGGGATGATCGCCAAGGCCGCGCACATCGTGACGTTCGCGGAGGTGGCCGCGCCAGCGCACGCCGCCAAGCCCGCGCCGGCGACGGTCGAGGTCCCGGAAGCGGTCGACAAGCTGGTCGACGCGGCGGTGGCGACCGCCGAGAAGGCGCCGCGCAAGAAGAAGGCCGCCGAGGCCCAGGCCGCTGACACGCCGGCCAAGGCCCCGACGCGGGCCCCTCGCACGAGCACCGCGGCGAAGGACGAGGAGTAGGCCATGGAGCTCCACAACCTTTCACCCAAGGCGGGATCGACAAAGGACCGCAAGCGGGTCGGCCGCGGCCCCGGTTCCGGCAACGGCAAGACCGCCGGCAAGGGCCACAAGGGCCAGCTCTCACGGTCGGGCCACAGCCACAAGCGCAACTTCGAGGGCGGTCAGATGCCGCTCGTGCGCCGGATGCCCAAGCGCGGGTTCACGAACATATTCCGCAAGGAGTTCGTGATCGTCAACGTCGGGCAACTCGAGCGCTTCCCGGTCGGCGCCGAGATCACGCCGGATTTGCTGCTCGCCGAGGGCGTCATCTCTCGGCTGCGCGACGGCGTGAAGATCCTCGGCGAAGGATCGTTGTCCCGCAAGCTCACGGTGCGCGCGCATAAATTCTCCAAGAAGGCTCAGGAGACGATCCAGGCCGCCGGCGGCGCCTGCGAGGTGATCGGGCAATGATCGAAAGTCTGCGCAATATCTTCTCGATCCCCGACCTGCGCAAGCGGGTCATCTTCACCTTCCTGCTCCTTGCCGTCTACCGGCTGGGGGCGTTCATCCCGACGCCCGGCGTGGACCCGGTGGCGATCGCCGATTTCACCAACCAGGCCAAGGGCACGCTCCTGGGCTTTCTGAACCTGTTCTCCGGCGGGGCGCTCGGCCGGATGACGATCTTCGCCCTCGGGATCATGCCCTACATCTCGGCCTCGATCATCCTGCAGTTGCTGACGGTGGTCTGGCCGTACCTGGAGAAGCTGTCCAAGGAAGGCGACCTGGGACGCAAGAAGATCACGCAGTGGACGAGGTACGGGACGGTCGTGATCTCGATCGTGCAGTCGCTCGGAATCTCGTTCTTCCTCGAGAAGACCTCCGCGCCTGGCGGGCTCGCGCTCGTGCCGCACCCGGGCTGGGGCTTCCGCTTCATGACGGTGCTGACGCTCACGACCGGGACCGCGTTCGTGATGTGGCTCGGCGAGCAGATCACCGAGCGCGGCGTCGGCAACGGGATCTCGCTCATCATCTTCGCCGGCATCGTCGTCGGCCTGCCGCGGGCCCTTATCAACACCTTCGAGGACCTGCGCACGGGCAGCATGTCGATCATCACGGCCCTGATCTTCATCGTGTTCGCGGTGATCGTGGTGGGGGCGATCGTCCTGATGGAGCGCGCCCAGCGTCGCATTCCGGTGCAGTACGCCAAGCGCGTCGTGGGTCGCAAGATGTACGGTGGGGCGAGCACCTACCTGCCGCTCCGCCTGAACACGGGCGGCGTGATCCCGGTGATCTTCGCCGCCTCGATCCTCTCGTTCCCGCAGACGATCGGTCAGATGGTGGACAACCCGATCATCAAGTCGATCACGCGCGCTCTGCAGTGGGGGGAGCCGCTGTACAACCTGGTCTACTTCGTGTCGATCATCTTCTTCTGCTACTTCTACACCTCGATCATCTTCAACCCGCAGGACACCGCCGAGAACATGCAGAAGTACGGCGGCTTCATCCCCGGTATCCGTCCCGGCCAGCGCACCGCCGATTTCATCGACATGACGCTCACCCGCATCACCCTGGTCGGAGCGATCTACCTCGCGCTTGTCGCGATCCTTCCCGAGATCCTGATCGCGGGCTTCAAGGTGGCGACGATCCCGTTCATCGGCGGCACCCTCGACGCGTTCCTGCCGAGGTGGTTTACCGAAGGCTTGGGGATCAAGTTCTACTTCGGCGGCACATCGCTACTCATCGTGGTGGGTGTCGCGATGGACACCGTGCAGCAAATCGAGGCGCAGATGGTGATGCGCCACTACGACGGTTTCGTCAAGGGCCGCCGCTTGCGCGGCCGCAGGGGATGAACGCATGGTGACACGAGCCCTCGACGTGGTGATGCTCGGCCCTCCCGGCGCCGGGAAGGGGACGCAGGCCAAACGCGTTGCGGCGGCGTTCGAGCTGCTGCACATTTCGACCGGGGACCTGCTGCGCGAGGAGGTCGCCAAGGGCACCGCCCTCGGCGAGGAGGCCAAGGGGTACATGAACCGAGGCGAGCTTGTCCCGGACGAGCTGGTGGGCAAGATGCTCGCGAAGCGTCTCCACAGCCAGCGGGCGGCGCTCGGTTGCGTGTACGACGGCTATCCGAGAACCAGCGCACAGGGGATCCTGCTGGACGGGCTGCTGGCAGAACTCGGCCGGCGCGTTGACGCGGTGGTCTACCTGAACGTTCCGGACTCCGACATCCTGGCGCGGATCACCGGCCGCCGGTCGTGCCCGTCGTGCGGCGCCGTTTACCACGTGAAGACGCAGCCGCCGAAGGTGGATGGCATGTGCAACGCGTGCGGCGTCGCCCTCGTGCAGCGCGAGGATGACCGTGAGGAAGTCGTCCGCGAGCGCCTACGCGTCTACCGCGAGCACACCGCGCCGCTGCTCGACTACTACCGCGGGCGCAAGATCCTGCGGGAGGTGGACGGCGGACTGGGCCCGGACGAGGTGTTCAAGCGGGTCAGGGAAGCGCTGGGGACCGTGCGGGCATGATGATCCTGAAGACCCCCGAGGAGCTGGCGATCATGGACCGGGCGAACGCCCTGCTGCATGAGACGCTGCGTCTGGTGGCGAGCGCCGCCAAACCCGGGGTGTCGACCAAGGAGCTCGACCGGATCGCCGAGGAGCACATCTGTTCCCGCGGGGGCAAACCGGCGTTTTTGGGGTACCGCGGGTACCCGGCGACGTTGTGCACCTCGGCGAACGACGTGATCGTGCACGGCATCCCATCGCCTTCGCAACTGCTCCGCGAGGGCGACATCCTGGGCGTGGACTGCGGCGTGATCCTCGATGGGTTCGTGGGGGATGCGGCGGTGACCTTGGCGATCGGCGAGGTCCCCGCCGAGGCCGCGCGCCTCATGCGGGTGACCAAAGAGTGCCTCGATCTGGCGGTGGACTTCGTCCGCCCCGGGCAGCGGCTCACCGACATCGGGGAGACGATCCAGGCGCACGCCGAGGGCGCCGGGTTCTCGGTGGTGCGCGAATTGGTCGGGCACGGGATCGGCCGGGCGATGCACGAGGACCCGCAGGTATTCAACTACGGGCCCGGTGGCAGAGGCCCGGAACTCCGGCCCGGCCTCGTTCTGGCGATCGAGCCGATGGTCAACGCGGGGAAGGCCGGCGTCTCCTTCGACGACGATGGCTGGACAGCGCGCACCGAAGACGGTAAGCTTTCTGCCCATTTCGAGTATTCGGTGGCCGTGACCGAGAACGGCCCCTGGGTTCTCGGTGTGGGCGGAAGGTAGGGAGAGGGTATGGCGAAAGAGGAGGCCATCGAGGTGATGGCCACCGTGGTGGAGGCCCTACCGAACGCTGTGTTTCGCGTGGAGTTGGAAAACGGTCATGAGGTTCTCGCGCACATCTCGGGCAAGATGCGGAAGCACTTCATCCGCATCCTGCCGGGCGACAAGGTGCTGGTGGAGTTGTCGCCGTACGACTTGACGCGAGGGCGGATCGTGTACCGGTACAAGTGATGCGAATTCGCGCAACGAATTCGCATCATCCTGAGTGGCGCCTCCGGCGCCACGAAGGATCCCGAAAAGCTTGGGGGCCGGTGAAGGAAGGCTTTGGAAGGGGTTAACGCGTATGAAGGTTCGCTCTTCGGTCCGAAAGATATGCAGCAAGTGCAAAATCGTGGTGCGCAAGGGGGTTGTGCGCGTAATCTGCGAGAACCCCAAGCACAAGCAGCGCCAGGGTTGATGAGGAGGTAGGCTGTGGCACGCATTGTGGGCGTCGATCTTCCCCAGAACAAGCATGTGGAGATCGGTCTGACGTACATCTACGGCATTGGTCGCTCGTTGTCGCTGGCGGTACTCGGCAAGGCCAAGGTCGATCCGATGGTCCGCGTCAAGGACCTCTCCGAGGACGAGGTGCGCCGCATCACCCGCGTCATCCAGGATGACGTGAAGGTGGAAGGTGATCTGCGCAAGGAAGTCGCGATGAACATCAAGCGGCTGATGGAAATCGGCAGCTATCGCGGCATCCGGCACCGGCGCGGTCTGCCGGTGCGCGGCCAGCGCACCCACACCAACTCGCGCACCCGCAAGGGCCCACGGCGCGGCACCGTGGCCAAGAAGAAGCGGGCCACGAAGACCTAGGGCAGAGGAAGGCACGTCATGGCAAAGGCGACCAAGGCTGCAAAGAAGGGCACCCGCCGGCGGGAGCGCAAGAGTGTGCCGCACGGCGTGGCCCACATTCAGGCTACGTTCAACAACACGATCGTGACGATCACCGATCCGACCGGCGGGGCTCTGTGCTGGAGTTCGGCCGGGCGCATCGGCTACAAGGGTTCCCGCAAGGGAACGCCGTACGCGGCACAGCTGGCGGCCCGCAACGCGGCCGAACAGGCCCAGGAACACGGGGTCCGCACCGTGGACGTGGAACTCAAGGGTCCGGGCGCCGGACGGGAGTCCGCGATCAGGGCGCTCGCTGCGTCCGGTCTCGAGATCAAGAGCATCAAGGACGTGACGCCCATCCCGCACAACGGCTGCCGGCCGCCGAAGCGGCGTCGGGTTTAAGGGCAATAGGGAGGTACTAGTGGCACGATATCACGAGCCCGTCTGTCGGCTGTGCCGCCGCGAGGGGATGAAGCTGTTCCTCAAGGGGGAGCGGTGCTTCAAGGAAAAGTGCGCCGTCGAGCGGCGCTCCTACGCGCCGGGCCAGCATGGGAAGCGTCGCAACAAGATGCAGCCGTACGGTCTGCAGCTGCGCGAGAAGCAGAAGGTGCGCCGCGTGTACGGCGTGTTGGAGGCGCAGTTCCGGCGCTACTTCGCCGAAGCCGCCCGGCAAAAGGGCGTCACCGGCGAGAACTTGTTGCGCTTGCTGGAGATGCGCCTCGACAACGTGGTTTACTCGCTGGGCTTCGCGTCGTCGCGCTCGCAGGCCCGCCAGCTCATCCGGCACGGTCACGTGCTGGTGAACGGGCGGCGGAGCGACATCCCCTCCTTCCAAGTGAAGCCGGGGATGGAGGTCGCGCTGAAGGACAAGCTGCGCGCCAACGCGTTCGTCAACGAGGCGCTCGACACGGCGCAAGGCCGCGGCGTGCCGCCGTGGCTCGAGCTCGATGGCGAGAACTACAAGGGCAAGGTTCTGGCGCTGCCCACGCGCGAGGACATCCGCTTGCCGATCCAGGAGCAGCTGATCGTCGAGCTGTACTCGCGGTGAGGAGGTCGCAATGAGAGGATTGGAGCTGCATCGACCCCAGGCGGTCGTGATGGACGCCGAACGCAGCACGCCTACCTACGGGGTATTCACAGCGCAACCGTTCGAACGCGGGTGGGGAGTGACCGTCGGCAACGCGCTGCGGCGCATCCTGCTCTCGTCGGTCGAGGGGAGCGCGATCACCGCCGTCCGGTTCGCCGGGGTGGACCACGAGTACGACTCGATCCCCGGCGTGATGGAAGACGTCACCGACTTGATCCTCAACCTGAAGCACGTGCCGCTGCGGCTGGTGGGGCCCGAAACGCTCACGGCCACCATCGAGGTGAGCGATCCCGGAGTGCTCCAGGCCCGCGCCATCAAGGGTGGAACGGAGCTGGAGATCGTCGACCCGGATGTTTACCTCGCGACGCTGGCCGAGGAGGGTGCGATCGAGGCCGAGCTGGTGATCCGGCGCGGACGCGGGTACGTGCCGGCCGACGAGCAGGACGCCGAGAACCTCGGAGTCGGCTTCATCCACCTCGACGCGGCGTACTCGCCGGTCCGCAGGGTGAACT
Source organism: Acidobacteria bacterium 37-71-11 (assembly GCA_002279285.1). Taxonomy (GTDB): domain Bacteria; phylum Acidobacteriota; class Thermoanaerobaculia; order Thermoanaerobaculales; family Thermoanaerobaculaceae; genus RBG-13-68-16. Next base: position 2,403 of record NCBR01000020.1, on the reverse strand, counting down.
ACCGCATCGAACCCGCACGGGTCGGGCAGGCCACGGACTACGAGAAGCTCGTGTTCGAGGTGTGGACCAACGGCGCGGTGACGCCGGCCGCGGCGGTGGTCGAGGCGGCCGGGTTGCTGGCCGACCATCTCCCGATCTTCTCGAACCTCGACCAGAGCCACGAGGTTGCGCGGGCGGTCAAGGACGAAGGCGCCCTCGACCGGACGATCGAGGTCCTGGAACTCGGCGGGCGCGTCAACAACATGCTGCGCAACGCGGGGATCGAGACGGTCCGCGACCTGGTGAGCGCCAGCGAGGACGACCTGGACCACATTTCCGGGTTCGGCAAGAAAGCGCTGACCGAGGTGCGGGAGAAGCTCGAGACGCTCGGGCTCGGCCTGGGCATGCGCTTCGACCTGCCGCAGTCGTAACGGAGGAGAGTCATGCGACACAACATGTCGAAGCGCAAGCTGGGGAGGACGTCGGAGCACCGGCGGGCGCTTTTCCGCAACCAACTCAAGTCCCTGATCACGCACGAGAGGATCATCACCACCCTCCCGAAGGCCAAGGAGCTGCGCCCGATCGCCGAGAAGGTCGTCACTCTCGGCCGTCAGTCCGAATCCATCCACGCGCGGCGCCTGGCGGCGCGGTGGCTCACCGACCGTGACCTCGTGCACCGGCTGTTCGCCGAGATCGGCCCCCGTTTCGTGAACCGGCCCGGCGGGTACACCCGCATCGTGAAGCTGGGACCCCGGCGCGGCGACGGGGCGGAGCTCGCGATCCTCGAGTTCGTCGACTTCAAGCTCGGCGAAGAGAAGGCAAAGGCCGAGGGCGAGGCCAAGAAGGAGCGCAAGAAGAAAGCGCCTGCGGCCGCGAGAGCCGAGGCAACGGGACCCGGCAAGTAGCAGCCGCCCGCAGCGAAAACTTTCTCGGCGCCCGGGGTCACCCGGGCGCCTTTTCATTGTCGTGCGCCTATACTGCAATGAGACAACGATGTCCGGAGCGCCGGCTGTACAGCGATGGCCGGCGGACCGGTTACGCCATGGAGCGCCGTGTCATCGTCGCCGCGACGGTCCTGCCGGAGGTGTCCGGCCGGGCGGTTCGCCGCGTCAGCCAAAGGGAGGTGCTTGACACCCTGGGCTGAATCATATATAACCATATAGCGATGGAGGTGGTATGCGTGGCCGTCTTCACTTGACTGTCGTTTTGCTCGTCGCCACCGCGCTCCCGGCGGGCGCTGCGGAGCGCCTCACCCTCAGGGAGGCGATGGTCCGGGCGCGCGAGCACGCCCAGGAGGCGAAGGCCGCCGTCGATCGCGCGCATGCGGCGGGGGCTCGTCTGAAGCAGGCCAAGGGCTTCCGGCTGCCGTCCGTGTCGCTGCAGGAGACCTGGATGCGCACCGACTCGCCGGCCGAGGTTTTCGCCTTGCAGCTGAACCAGCAACGGTTCTCGTTCGCGGCGTTCACCGCCGGCGACCCGAACCGGCCGGATTTTCTCAACACGGCGATCAGCCGCGTGGAGCTGTCCCTGCCGCTGTACACCGGCGGGGAGCTGTCCGGCCGGGTCTCGCAGGCCCGGCTAGCTTCCGCGGCGGCCGCCGACACCGCCTCCTGGGCGGGCGACCAAGCCGCGCTCGCCGCCGCCGAGGCGTACGTGACGGTGGAGCAGGCGAGGGAGTACGTGGCGCTGCTTCAGCGGGCCCGCGACACGGTAAAGGCACACGTCGAACTTGCCCGCGCCTACTCGGAGCAGGGGATGATCGTGCGGTCCGAGGTCCTGCGGGCCGAGGTCGAGCTGGCACGGCTGGACGACCTGGTGGAGGAGGCGCAGGGACGAGAACGAGTCGCCGAGGCCAACCTGGCGTTCCGTCTCGGGTCCGACCAGGGGATGGCCTGGGAGTTGGACCCCCTGCCGCCGCCGGCGCCGCTCGCCGAGGGCCTCGACGGGTGGTTGGCCTCGGCCACATCACGCAAGGACCTGGCGGCCGCCCAACGGGGGCTTCAGGCCGGCGAACTCGAAGCGGCGGTGCGCCGGGCGGCGTTCCTGCCGCGAGTGGGCTTGGTGGGGCGGGGCGACTGGGTGGACGACACGCTGTTCGGTTCGCACGGCAAGGCGAGCTCGATCATGGCGGTGGCGACCCTCAACGTCTTCTCCGGAGGCTCGGACCGGGCAGCGGTGGCGGCGGCTCGCTGGGAGGCGAAGGCGGGCGCCGAGGACGTCGCCCGTTTCGAGGAGGGCGTCCGGCTGCAGGTTCGTCAGGCGTTCGAGGAGGCGAGCACCGCGCGGCAGCGGCAGGAGACCGCGATGAAGGCGCTGGCGGCGGCGCGCGAGGTGGAACGGATCACCGACGAGCGGTTCAAGACCGGTGTGGTGAAGATGATCGACCTGCTCGACGCGACGACGGCGCGGCGCGAGGCAGAGACC
>NCBR01000019.1 GCA_002279285.1 Acidobacteria bacterium 37-71-11 | reverse complement strand
GGCACGGCGATGGCGCTGTGGGGCGGCGACGGCAGCGGCGCCGGCCGCCTGGTCACCGATCCGGCGCGGCCCCTGGCGGCCGAAATCGGGAGGCGCTCGTGAGCACCCGCAACGAACTCGCGCGCGCCAACGCAGCGGTGGAGACACGCACCGGTGAACCACCCGAGGACGCAGTGGCCCCCGCGACGCTGGCGCTGATCGACACCTACCTGCGCGATCATCCCGGCGGGACCGAGCGTCTGATCCCGGTCCTCCACCGGGTGCAGGAGGAGCTCGGCTATCTCCCCTTCCCCGTCATCAAGGCGATCGCCGAGCGGCTGGGGATCTCGCCGATCCAGGCCTATGGCGTGGTCAGCTTCTATCACTTCTTCACCACGACGCCGCGCGGGCGCTACCAGCTCAAGGTCTGCATGGGGACGGCGTGCTTCGTGCGCAACGCCAACAGCGTGCTCGAAGCGGTCCGCGACACCATCGGCCTCGAGGTCGGTGGCGTCACCGAGGACCGCCTCTTCAGCCTCGAGCAGGTGCGCTGCCTCGGGGCGTGCGGCCTGGCCCCCGCCATGATGGTCAACAGCGAGGTGCACGGTCACCTCACGCGCAACGGCGTGCGCAAGCTGCTCCTGGGCCTGCGCGCCAAGGCGCGCAAGCCGCACACCGGCGGGGAGGGTGACAATGGGTGAGATCGCCCCGGCGTCCGCACCGCTCGACCGCAAGACGCTCGCCGAGCTGCGGCTGCGCCTCGCCGACACCCTGCGCGCGCGGGCCGGCGAGCCGGCGACCGGCGCTCCTCGCGAGTTGCTGGTCTGCGCCGGCGGCGCGTGCATCTCGTGCCACTCGGTCGCGGTCGCCGACGAATTGGAACGTGCTCTGGCGGCGAGCAGCCTCGCCGGCCGGGTGCGCGTGGTCCGCGTCGGGTGCATGGGGTTGTGCGAGGCGGGGCCGCTCGTCGTGGTGTCGCCGGACGGCGTTTACTACCAGAAGGTGGACCGTGAGGGGGCGCGCCGCATCGTTGCCGAGCACCTCATCGCCGGGCGGGTGGTGAGCGACCTCGAACTCGCGTGGGACGCTCCCGACGGCCGCCGTCTGACCGGGCACGAGGTGCCGTTCTTCGCGCAACAGGTCAAGATCGCCCTGCGCAACTGCGGCGTGATCGATCCCGCCGCGATCGAGGAGTACGCGGCGCGCGACGGCTATCTGGCGCTGGAACGGGTGCTCTTCGAACTCTCCCCCGACGAGGTGATCGACGCGCTCAAGAGTTCGGGCCTGCGCGGCCGCGGCGGGGCGGGGTTCCCGAGCGGCATGAAGTGGCAGTTCGTCCGCGAGGCACCCGGCGACGAGAAGTTCGTCGTGTGCAACGGCGACGAAGGCGACCCCGGGGCGTTCATGGACCGCAGCCTGCTCGAGGGCGACCCCCACTCGATCATCGAGGGGATGGCCATCGCCGGCCGCGTCACCGGCGCGAGCCGGGGCTTCGTATACGTCCGCGCCGAGTACCCGCTGGCGATCGAGCGGCTCGACAACGCGCTCACCGCCGCCCGCCGCGCCGGCCTGCTCGGAGAGGACATCCTCGGCTCGGGGTTCGGCTTCGACATCGAGATCCGCATCGGGGCCGGCGCCTTCGTCTGCGGCGAGGAGACCGCGCTGTTGCGCTCGATCGAGGGCAAGCGCGGGACGCCGCAGCCGCGCCCGCCGTTCCCGGCGCAGCACGGCCTCTGGGACAAGCCGACACTGATCAACAACGTCGAGACGTGGGCCAGCGTCGCACCGATCCTCCTGCGCGGCCCCCAGTGGTTCGCCGCCATCGGCACGCGCCGCAGCAAGGGCACCAAGGTGTTCGCCCTCGCCGGGGCGATCCGCAACACCGGCCTCGTCGAGGTGCCGATGGGCATCTCGCTGCGCACCATCGTCGAGGAGATCGGCGGCGGCATCCCGAGCGGTCGCAGCTTCAAAGCCGCTCAGTCGGGAGGCCCCTCCGGCGGCTGTATCCCGGCCGCCGCCGCCGATGTGGCGATCGACTACGAGTCACTGCAGGAACTCGGTTCGATTATGGGCTCCGGCGGGCTCATCATCCTCGACGACCGCACCTGCATGGTCGAACTGGCGCGCTTTTTCCTCGAGTTCCTCGTCGAGGAGTCGTGCGGCAAGTGCCCGCCCTGCCGCATCGGCACCCGCGTGATGCTCAACCTGCTCGAGCGCATCACCAAGGGCGAGGCCGTCCCGGCGGACCTCGACACCCTCGAGGCGCTGGGGCGGCACATTCAGCGCACCTCGCTGTGCGGCCTCGGGCAGACGGCGCCCAACGCGGTGCTCTCCACCCTCCGCCACTTCCGGGCCGAGTATGATGCCCACGTTTTGGAGGGACGATGCCCGGCGGGACAGTGCAAGGCGCTGCTGACCTACACCATCCTCGCCGAGCCGTGCAGCGGCTGTGCCCTGTGCGCCAAGGCGTGTCCCTCGGGGGCGATCACGGGCGAGATCAAACACCTCCACGTCATCGACCAGGAGCTCTGCATCCACTGCGGCGCGTGCCTGTCGGTTTGCCCGACCGACGCGGTCGAGGCCGTCTGAGGGCCCGGAGGGAAAGGCCATGGCGAGAAAGTCGGTCCTGCTCGTCGACGACGATGCGGTCTTCGTCGATGCCGTGTCGGCCGTACTCGAGACCCGCTATCAGGTGCGCACGGCCGCGAACGGCCATGAGGCGCTGGCGGCGATCGCCACGACGCCACCCGACGTGGTGGTGCTCGACGTCATGATGGACCACCTCTCGGAGGGGTTCGACGTGGCCCGCGCTCTGCGCAGCAACGAAGCGACCCGCGCGATCCCGATCGTCATGCTCACCGGCGTCGACGAGGTCTTCAACGTCCGCATGGAGATCGGCGAGAGCTGGTTCCCATACGACCGCTACCTGCAGAAGCCCGTCGCTCCCGAGACGCTCCTCGCCACCCTGGGCGAACTGCTGGGGTGAGGTTGGCCGTCAAGAGCGCGGAACTCCATCAGGTTTTCGCGGCCGAGCTGCTCGACCGCATCGCCTGGTTCGTGCGATTGCGCTGGGCGGCGGGCGCGGCGCTGCTCGCGTTCGCCGCGGCGGCGCCGCACGCCGGGATGCCTCTGGAGTGGGGCCGAGTGTGGCTCGTCGCGGTCGTCATCCTCGCCTACAACGGGATCCTGCACGCACTGCTCGCCATATGGCGCCGCAACAACCAGGCGGATTACCGCTGGCTGGCGCGCTGTACCTTGATCCAGATCCTGATCGACCTCGCGGCGCTCGTCCTCCTCGTCTACCTCACCGGGGGACCGGGCAGCCCATTCCTTCCGTTCTTCACCTTTCACATGGTGATCGGAACGATCATGCTGTCGGCGCGGACGATGTTCATCGTGGGAGGCGGCGCATGGCTGGCATGCGCGGCCCTGTTCCTTGCCGGCGGGACGCCGCCCGGCCACCCTCCCATTCCGGTCGAGATGCGTACGGCGGTTCTGGGCATGCTCGCCTGCGCCCTCGGCTTGACCGTCTACCTGACGGCCACCGTCTCCTCGCGGCTGAAGGAGCGCGGGGTGCGCCTCTTCCGTCTCGCCGAGGAGCTGCGCGACAAGACCGCCGAGCTGGAGAAGCTGCTTGCCGAGATGCGCTCGATCGAGGCGCGCAAGTCGCACTTCATGTTGCTCTCGGCGCATCAGCTCCGCTCCCCCCTTGCCACCGTCAAGACCAGCCTCGACGTCCTCCTCCAGGGCTACGTCGACCTCGCCTCGCCGCGCGCGGCCAGCCTGGTCGCCGGCGCCAGCGAGCGGGTCGAGGGACTCCTGCGCATCGTCGGCGACCTGCTCGAGCTCGCCAAGCTGCGCGAGACCGCGCAGCGCGCCCCTTGGGCCTCGGGCGTCAACCTCGCGCAGCTCGCCGTGGACGTCGCCGACGCGCTCACGCCCGTGGCCGAGGCGCGGCAGATCACCCTCGAGAGCAGCTACGACGCCGACGTCGTGCTCGCCCGCGGCGTGCCGCCCGACCTCGAGTACGCGATCGAGAACCTCGTCCACAACGCGCTCAAGTACTCCCGGCCCGGCGGCACGGTGCACATCCAGGTGCGGCGCAGCGGGGAGTTCGGCATGATCGAGGTCCGCGACAACGGCATCGGCATCCCGCCCGAATTCCTCGCCAACCTCTTCGTCGAGTTCGCGCGGGCGGCCAACGCCAGGCGCCACACCGCCGAGGGCACCGGTCTCGGCCTCGCCATCGTCAATGAGGTGGCCGAAACCCACGGCGGGCGGGTGGAGGCCGAGAGCCGGCTCGACGAGGGCAGCACGTTTCGCCTCCTGCTCCCCCTCCGGGGCGGCCAAACGCAGGACCCGCACGTCACGAAATCGGAACGGCGGGTTACGGCGTAGGACCGCGGCGGCAGCCCCCACGCTGCGCCACCGCCGTACAGACTCCCCGGTTCGCGTCGGCGCGCCCCCGCATTCACCCGCCCGCAGCGTTGTCCCGCAGGCTTTGTCCCCGGCGCCGCGCTCGCGCGCAACGATCGTGCGAAAGCGGCGCGCGAGCGCGGCGCCTGGCATGGCGGTTGCACGCCTCACGGGAGAACGCCGGGCACGGGAGTATGTGCACAGTCCCGGAACCGGTGAACGACGAGGGAGGAAATAGGACAACATGAAGAAAAACCTTCTCATCTCTGTCACCGTGCTGCTGGCCCTCACCTTCGCTGTGGGAGCGAGCGCTCAGACCGTCAAGTACAAGGGGTTCGCCCGCGGCGAGGCGCTGATCACGCCGCAGCAGCTCAAGGCGCTCATGGACGCCAAGGATCCGAAGCTCGTGGTGATCGCGGTCGCGAGCGTTCCGGAGTACTTCGGCGGCCACATCCCGGGGTCGATTCAGATGTGGCGCGGCGACTACGAGGCCCCCGCCGCCACGATGGGCGGGGTGACCGACAACCTCCTCCAGCCCGAGGGCTTCACCAAGCTGATGCAGGGCTTTGGGGTGGACCCCGACTCGACGGTCGTCGTCTACGACTACAAATACGACGCGACGCGGGTCTGGTGGGCGTTCTATTACTACGGCAAGACCGACGTGCGCGTCCTCGACGGCGGCATCAAGGGCTGGACCGACGCCGGCTACGACACCGACATGATCAGCCGCGGCAAGGGGACCCACAAGGGCTCCTGGGTCGCGAAGATCACCTTCCCGACGATGCGCGTGGACACGCCTGAGATCCTCGGCCTGAAGGACCGCACCGACGCCCAGCTCTGGGACAACCGCGAGGATGCGGAGTTCTGCGGGAAGACGATCAAGAAGGGCGCGTTCCGCGCGGGGCGCATCCCGTGGGACGTGCAGTGCGACTGGCCCAACTTCATGACCAAGAGCAACGACATGGAGTGGCTGGACGCAGCCGAGATGCAGAAGGTTCTCGACCACTTCGGCTTCGACCCGAGCAAGGAGCAGTACTTCATGTGCCAGTCCGGCGTGCGCACGACGCACGGCATGTTCGCCCTTTACCTGATGGGCTGGCCGGTCGAGAAGCTGCACAACTACGACAGCTCCTGGATCGGCTGGTCCAAGGACGACAAGCTCCCGATCGAAAAGGGTTGCCCGGACATGACGCCGGCGCCCTGGCAGAAGGCGCTCGCAAGCTCGAAGTAGCAACGGCTCGGCGGCTGGCCGGCCCGGTTCGCCCGGGCCGGCCTCCCAGCCGCGCCGGGAACCGACATCTCGCGCGTGCGGGGGGAGGAAACGGCATGAGTCAGGACGGCAACACCGGCCGCGCGATGCGGGCGGGCAAACCCTGGGTGAAGCTGGCCGTCGTGGCGGTGGTCCTCGTCGGCATGATCGTGCTCGCCAACGCCCTCGGCCTGTTCGACATGTTCAAGGGCGGCACGCTCAAGGACAAGGTCGAGCGCATGGACGCCCTGTTCCGGGGGCTCGGCGCGTGGGCGCCGGCGGTTTTCGTCCTGATCTGGATTGCGGCGTCCGTCATGATGCTGCCCGGCTTGCCGATCGCCATCGCCGGCGGCCTCGTCTTCGGCGCGGTGTGGGGAACCGTCTGGAGCACGGTCGGGGCCAACCTCGGCGCCTGCCTCGCCTTCCTGATCGGCCGCTACGCCGCCCGCGACATGGTCAGCGGTTGGGTCGAGAAGAACAAGGCCCTCAAGAAGATCGACGAGGGCGTCCGGCAGCAGGGGTGGCGCATGCTGATGATCACGCGCCTGGTGCCGGTGTTCCCGTTCAACATCCAGAACTACGTCTACGGTCTCACCAACATCTCGTTCGGTACCTATGCGCTCGTCTCGCTGGTGTGCATGGTGCCCGGCACCATCGCGTTCAACTTCGCGGCCGGCTCGGCGCGCGAGGTGATCCTCTCCGGCGGCCAACCGGATGCGGTCAAGAAGACGATGATGTACCTGGCGATCGCGGCGGTATTCTTCGTCCTGCTCTCGCTCATCCCGGGGTGGGTGAAGAAGCGCTACGCGGGTGCCGTGGACATCGCCAAGTAGCCGTCGCGCCCGGAGGACGGCGAACAGTCCAGGGGAAGGGGTCGCGCCATGAGTGTGCCCAACCGTATTACCGAGATCATCGCCAAGGTCGGCGACGGCTTCCTGCCCGACGAGGGCGACCTCCGGTTCCTGCTCGAGCTGCCGCACGCCTCCGCCGCCGCCGGCGAGGTAATGGCCGTCGCCCGGGAGCTTGCGCGCGACGCGTGCGACAACCGCGCCGAGATCTGCGTCCAGATCGGCCTCAACGTGTCGCCGTGCCCGATGAACTGCCGGTTCTGCTCGTTCGCGGCGGTCAACGGCGTCTTCGCCGGGCCGAGCGAGCTGCCGGTCGAGGAGGTCGTCGAGCGCGCCGTGCGCTCCGAGGAGGATGGCGCCAACTCGATCTACCTGATGGCCACCGGCGACTACCCGATGGCCCGCTTCATCGAGGTCGGGCAGGAGGTGCGCCGTCACCTGCGCCCGGAAACCCCGCTCGTCGCCAACGTCGGCGACCTCAACCCGACCAGCGCCCGTCGCATCAAGGACGCAGGCTTCTGCGCCGCGTACCACTCCGTCCGCATGGGGGAGGGGCGCGACACCGGGATCACGGTCGAGCGGCGGCTGCGCACGTTTCGCGTCGTCAAGGACGCGGGGCTGCAGCTCGCCACCTGCGTCGAACCGGTCGGCCCGGAGCACACCACCGACGAGATCCTGGAAAAGATCATCATTCACCGCGCCGCAGAACCGTGTTTCTCGGGTGCCATGCGGCGCATCCCCGTTCCCGGCACCGCGCTCGCCCGCCACGGCCAGATCTCGGAGCTGCGCCTCGCCTACCTCGTCGCGGTCGCGCGCCTGGCGATGGGCCGATTCCTGATCGGCAACTGCACCCACGAGCCCAACGTCTCCGGCGCCTGCGCCGGCGCGAACCTGTTCTGGGCCGAGGTCGGCCCCAACCCGCGCGACACCGACAGCCAGACCGAGCGCGGCCGAGGCCTGGACGTCGCCGCCTGCCGCCGCCTTTTCGAGGAAGCCGAGTACGCGGTGCTCGAGGGACCATCGGTGATCCACAGCCAGCCGACACTGGCGGCCGCTCCCGCACAGGCACGCGCCTGAGGCCCGAGCGTTTGCGCCGCGGCCGTCCGGGGGCGCCACCCGTTACAGGGGTGTAACGCCCGCGCCGATTCTGAGGCGCGTCCGGCTCCGAGCCGCAGGTCAAGCGTCGGCGAACACGACATTTTCTCGCTATATGCCGCTGCCCTGCGACTGGCATGAGGGTTGCACTTCAACCGACAACGCTGGGACGCCGCAACGGCGCGGAGGGGGAACGATGGGCAAAGACGGGCTTGCGAAACTCTGGAAGACCGAGGACTGGTGGTCGGTTTGGTTCGGCCTCGGGATCGTCGTCATGGCGCTGGTGACGTTCTGGTCCGGGGCGAGCATCAAGGGCTGGGCGGTCACGCCTTCGAAGTGGACCACGGCGAGCGGCGCGCTGGCCGACTTGAGCAAGAATGCGGGCGGGTACCTGGCGATCTTCCTGATGTTCGGGGTCGTCTTCGTGATCTCGATGGGGATCATGGGTGCGAAGCTCAGACAGTTCATCCCCGGCTTCGTCACCCTCTTCGTCGGCTCGCTCTTGATCTCCGTCATCTCCGGCTGGAAGGTGATGGAGGACCTGAACATCGAGGCGCCGCTGCTGGCGCTCCTCGTCGGCCTCGTGATTTCCAACTTGTTCAAGATCCCGGAGTGGGTCAAGAGCGCCTTGCGCACCGAGTACTACATCAAGACCGGCATCGTGCTCCTGGGCGCCACGCTTCCCCTCACCCTCATCTTCTCGGCCGGGCCGATCGCCTTCCTGCAGGCGACGATCGTTTCGGTCTGCACCTGGCTGACGATCTTCCTGGTGGCGACCAAGGTGTTCAAGCTCGAGCCGCAGTTCGGGGCGACCCTGGGCGCCGCCGGCGCCGTGTGCGGCGTGTCGGCGTCGATCGCCGTCGGCGGCGCGGTGCGCGCCAAGAAGGACCACATCTCGATCGCCATTGCGGTCGTGACGATCTGGGCGATCGTCATGATCCTCACTCTGACCGTGGCGCTCAAGCAGCTCGTGCCGAACACCATCGCCCCCGGGGTCGCCGGCGCCTGGGTCGGCACCTCCGAGTTCGCAGACGCCGCCGGCTTCGCAGTCGTGGCCGAGTTGGCCACCCGCTTCGGCGACGCACCGATCAACGCGTTCACCCTGATGAAGGTGATCGGCCGCGACATCTGGATCGGCATCTGGTGCCTCATCCTCGCCGTCGTCTCGGTCGTGTTCTGGGAGAAGAAGGACGCCTCGAAGCGAGCGGTCGGCGTCGGCATCATCTGGGACCGGTTCCCGAAGTTCGTGATCGGCTTCTTGGCCGCGTCGGTGATCATGAGCTTCGTCGCGGCGCGGGCGCCGGCCGGCCACGTCGGCGTGACCAAGGCGAAGGGCAGCCTGCAGGGCGTGAAGTACGACGCCGACTTCTCGGGCTACACGGTGCCCGAGGCGCTCCGTGACCGGGTCGGCATCGACGTCCAGAAGGGCACGCTGACGGCGACCGGCATGCTCAGCCGCGACGACATGCGCGCGCTGCAGGCGGCCGCCACGACGCAGGACCAGAAGTTCGCCCTGGGCCAGCTCGTCACCGCCTCGAGCTGGTTCGAGAGCGTCCTGCAGCCCCGCGTCATCGCGCCGATCAAGAAGCTGCGCTCATGGGCGTTCGTGCTCTGCTTCCTGTGCATCGGGCTTTCGACCCGCTTCGCCGAGCTGTTGACGTTCGGGATGAAGCCGTTCTGGGCGTTTACGGCCGGCGTGCTAGTCAACGTCCCGCTGGGGTTCTTCCTGTCCACGGTCGTGTTCGTGGACTTCTGGTCGAAGGTTTAGGCCCGACCTGGGCTGCCGCGACCGCGGCCGGTGTCGGCCGCGGTCATCGTGAAGACTGGGTGATAATGGTGACACGATGTGGGTCGCCGGCGTCGTGTTCGCGCTTGCTGCGATGGGTACAGGCGCTGGGGCGGAGGTGGTGGCGCCCGGCACGCCGATCGTGGCCGTGCGTATCGAGCGCCACGACATCTACGACCTCGGCGACCCGGCGACCTCGGCATGGCCGTACCGCTGGGTCGACGCCCTGCACATCCTGACCCGCGAGGAGTTCATCCGCTCGCTGCTGCTCTTCCACGTCGGCGACCCCCTCGACCCGGCGCGACTCGCCGAGAGCGAGCTGATCCTGCGCGGCACGGGCTTCTTGAACCCGGTGCACATCTCGGCGCACCCCGTCCCCGGCGGGGCCGAGGTGGTGGTGGAGACCCACGACCAGTGGACGACCGGGGTGGGCATCGACTTCGGCGTCTCCGGGAACCGCCGGCACTCCGGCGGAAGCATCTCGGAGGACAACCTCCTGGGCATGGGCAAGAGCCTGCTCCTCGATGTCAGCTCCGACCCCGAGCGCACGAGCACGACCTTCCGCTACCGGGACTTCACGTTCCTGCGCAGCCGCTGGCAGCTCGGACTCGAGCACAAGAAATCCTCCGACGGCTCCACGGACACGTTCCAACTCCAGTACCCGTTCTTCGCCATCTTGACGCCGCGGGCCGGCGGCGTGCAGTGGCGGCGCGAGGGGCTGCAGGAGTACCTGTGGTCGGGCGGGCAGCGAAACGTGGCGGGCCAGGTCAATACACGGAGCTTCGAGGTGTGGGGGGGGCTGCGGCTGCCGGGCGACGGCATCCTCACCAACCGTCTCACCTTAGGAATCTTCGGTGAGCAAGCTCTATTCCACAACTGGAGTCGCCTCGACGGCTCTCCCTATCTGCAGCCGCAGGACCGCGACCTCCTGGGTGTCGAGGTGGGTTGGGAGCACCAGACCTTCAACTGGAGGGTCGTCCAGGGGTTCCGCGCGTGGATGCGGCAGGAGGACCTCCCGCTCGGGCCCAACTGGCTGGTGAACGCCGGAATCTCGCTGCCGGCGTTCGGCGGCGACCGCGCCCGGTTGCGCTACCACGGCTCTCTCACCGTTGGAAAAATGAACGGGCAGATGTACTCCTGGTTGATTGCCGACCTCTCCGGACGGGTCGAGGATCGCGGCCTCGCCAACGGCGTCACCCACCTCGAGGTCGGGGGCGCGCTCACCGGGACGGCGGGCTGGCGGGCGCGCGTGGCGGCCGACCTCGGCTACAACCTCGACGGCGATCGCCAGCTCACGCTCGGCGCCGACACCGGCCTCCGCGGCTGGGACCCCAACACGTTCGACGGCACGTCCAGGGTGGTGACCAACCTGGAGTGGCGCCGCCGCATCACCGGCGAGCTCCTCCACGTGGCGGTGCTGGGCGTCACGGCGTTCGTCGACGGCGGCAAGACGTGGGGCGCCAGGGTGGGCCCGTCCACCGGCGGGTGGCGCGGCGACGTGGGCACCGGTCTGCTGGTCGAGATCACCCGCGCATCGGTGGTGCGCATCATCCGCCTCGAAGTCGCGTACCCGGACCGCGGCAAGGGCCCGGTGTTTCAGTTCACCAGCGATTCGCTGTTCTGACGTCTTGCGCGTGCGCACACCTGACAGGACGCGACCCGGAGGCACCTGATCGGGTAGTTCCTACCCAGCTCGCGCTCTCGCTCCCCGGTAGAAAGTGCGCTTCTCGGACGGGGGGCCGGAGGACTAGTCTTGAGACTGTCTTGAAACGTAGGGAGGACAACATGAGCACGACCACGCTGATCATCGTCATCGTCGTATTGGTCCTTCTGTTTGGCGGCGGGGGCGGGTACTACTACCGGAGCAGACGGTACTGAGCCGCTTCCCCGGGTCCCGGCGGCGGCTCCCGCTCCGTTCCCGAGGACTGACCGATTTCAAGCTCGGCAGCCGGTTCGGCGGCGCGCCGCGTGCGACCCGCCGGCTGTTGGGCTCTTGAACGGCCGCCCAGTGCGATCCCCAGTGCCGGCGCCACCAGCCAGGTGGCGCCGGCATGGCGACCTCAGGTCCTCAGGAATGCCAACAGGTCGGCGTTGAGCTGGTCCTTGTGCGTGTATGCGACGCCGTGGGGTGCGCCCGCGTAGATCTTGAGGGTCGCGTTCTTGATGAGCTTCGATGAGCGCAGAGCCGCGGCGCCGATCGGAACGATCTGGTCATCGTCGCCGTGAACGACCAGTGTCGGCACGTCGAACTTCTTGAGGTCCTCGGTGAAATCCGTCTCGGAGAACGCCTTGATGCAGTCGAAGGTATTCTTGTGACCGGCCTGCATCCCCTGGAGCCAGAACGAGTCCATCGCGCCTTGCGAGACCTTGGCGCCAGGCCTGTTGGCCCCGAAAAACGGGCCGCCGGCAAGATCCTTATAGAGCTGCGAGCGGTCGGCGAGGGACCCGAGGCGGATCTTGTCGAACACCGCAATCGGCAATCCGCTGGGATTGGCCGCCGTCTTCAGCATCAGCGGCGGGACGGCGGAGATCAGCGCGGCCTTGGCCACCCGTTTCGTGCCGTGGCGGCCGATATAGCGGGCAACTTCGCCGCCGCCCGCGGAAAAGCCGATCAGGGCGGCCCCTTTCAGGTCGAGCGTTTCCATGAGCTCCGAGAGGTCGTCGGCATAGGTGTCCATCTCGTTGCCACTCCAGGGCTGGCTCGACCGCCCATGGCCGCGACGGTCATGGGCAATGCAGCGATACCCGTTCGAGGCTAAAAACTCCATCTGAGCCTCCCAGCTATCCGCACTCAGGGGCCAGCCGTGGCTGAACACCACCGCCTCTCCCGCGCCCCAGTCCTTGTAATAGATCTGCGTACCGTCCTTCATCGTGATCGTGCTCATTGTCTTCCTCCTTCTCCAGGAGTGGGGGCCATGGACCGTTCCTGTCCGCCCAACGCTCCCGGTCGGCTGCCAAACGCATCGCGCACGAAATCGGGCGAAGGCTTCATCATCTGCACGGGCGCCACCACCACCGGACCCTACGGTCGTTGGTCCCCAGCGATGGTTCATGCACGTCGCGCTCGTGTCCCCACAACTACGAGAGTTGCACCAGTTGCTTTCCTTGGTTTTTCCCCTGCAGCATTCCGATGAAGGCTTGCGGCGCGGCTTCGATGCCTTGGGCGACTTCCTCCCGGTACTTCAGCTTTCCCTGCTTCAGCCACGTGGCCAGTTGTTTGAGACCCGTTGGGAAGCGCTCGGCGTAGCCGGAGACCAGAAAGCCCTGCACCTTCGCCTGCTTGACGATCAACTGACCGAGCCAGCGCGGCCCAAGTTCAGGCTCTTTCAGGTTGTACTGCGAGATCTGCCCGCAGACCGAGATCCTCGCCTTGGCGTTGATCAACCGCATGACCGCGTCGCTGATCGCCCCGCCCACGTTGTCAAAGTAGACGTCGATGCCCGCGGGGCACAGTTCCTTGAGCGTGCCGTAGGGATCCTCAACAGTCTTGTAGTTGAATGCGGCGTCGAAGCCGAGTTCGTCGAGCAACCACGAGATCTTTGCGTCGGAGCCCGCCACGCCCACGACGCGGCACCCCTTGATCTTCGCGATCTGGCCGGCGATCATCCCGACCGCTCCGGCCGCCCCGGACACCACGGCCGTCTCCCCCGGTTGCGGGTCGCAGATGTCCAGCAGGCCGAAGTACGCCGTCAGGCCCGGCATGCCCAGCACGCCGAGGGCTGTCGAGATCGGCGCGAGGCCGGGGTCGATCTTCCTCAACTCGCGCCCCTGAGCGATCGCGTACTCCTGCCATCCCAGCATCCCTTCGACGGTGTCCCCGGCCAGGAAATCCGCGTGCCTCGACTCCACCACCGAGGCGACCGCTCCGCCGGTCATGACTTCCCCGATGGCAACCGGCCGGGCATACGACTCCGCGTCGCTCATCCGCCCTCGCATGTACGGATCGAGCGAGAGGTAGACCGACCGGACCAGGACCTCACCTTCGCTGGGTGAAGGCACCGGAGAGTAGACCAGGTGGAAGTCCGACACCCTGGGGAGGCCCACCGGCCGTGCTGCTAGGGTGATTTGCTTGTTCACTGTCGCCATCGGATTCGAACGTCCTTCCTTTGCGAACCTGTTGGCCGGCCGGGAAGCTCGCCCTTCCTTCGCCGCGCCGCCGTGAGTGTGCTCAGACGGCTCGGACGATCACTTTCAGGGCCTTCTCCCTGGCGGCGTTTCCGAAGACGTCATACGCCTTCATGAACTCCTCGAGCGTGAACTCGTGGGTGATGAGTTTTCGCGGCTGCAGCCTGCCCGAAACGACGCTGGCGAGGAGCATCGGGATGCT
This sequence comes from Acidobacteria bacterium 37-71-11, assembly GCA_002279285.1. Classification (GTDB taxonomy): domain Bacteria; phylum Acidobacteriota; class Thermoanaerobaculia; order Thermoanaerobaculales; family Thermoanaerobaculaceae; genus RBG-13-68-16. The sequence continues at coordinate 15,193 of NCBR01000019.1, read as the reverse complement.
GACCGTGTCCACGAGCCGGGTCGTGATGGTGATGTTTCGGGACCACAGCGTCTCGAGCTTGAGTGCGACGCTCGTGCCGTGGACGCCGACGTTGGCGATGAAGCCTCCGGCGGCCACGATGTCCTGACACATCTCGAACGTCGCCGGAATGCCAACGGCCTCGACGGCCACGTCGACGCCTCTTCCAGCGGTCAACGCCTTCACCGCTTCGACGGCCCCGCCGTCCTTGCTGTTGACGGTCTTGGTGGCCCCGAGCGTCCTTGCCACCTCCAGCCGGTTGTCGTCAAGATCGACCAGGATGATCTCGGCCGGCGAGTAGAACTGCGCGGTCATCAGGACGGCGAGACCCACCGGCCCGGCGCCGATGATGGCCACGGTGTCGCCCGGTTTGACCTGGCCCTTCAGGACGCCGCACTCGAAGCCCGTGGGCAGGATGTCGCTCAGCATCACGAGCGCGTCCTCGTCCGCCCCCTTGGGCACGTGGTACAAGCTCGTGTCCGCGAATGGGATCCGCACGTGCTCGGCCTGCGTGCCGTCGATGAGGTTGCCGAGAATCCACCCGCCCCCCTTCGCGCAGTGCGAGTACATTTCCTTCCTACAGGCTTCGCACGTGCCACACGACGTGATGCACGAGATCAACACGCGATCGCCCGCTTTGAAGCCCGAGACAGCCGCGCCGACCGCTTCGACGACCCCGACGCCTTCGTGCCCGAGAATCCGGCCCTGGGCCACGGCCCGTACGTCTCCCTTCAGGATGTGGAGATCGGTACCGCAGATCGTGGTCCTGGCGATCTTCACGACCGCGTCGGTCGGCTTCTCGACCATTGGCCTTGGCTTGTCCTCCCAGGTTCGCTTGCCCGGCCCGTGGTACACGAGTGCTTTCATGTTCAGGTTCCTCTCCCGGTGACCGGCGTCTCGTCTCGAACTCAACGCCGCCGAACTCCGCCTGCGTGCGCCGTCGATCGAGTGCCTCTTAGCGGCCGCCCCGCGAGCCCCGCTTTCCAAACAGCCAGGCGACGAGAATCACCACCAGAACAACGATCAGGACGGGGAATAGCCAATAGATCCCCCCCCGCTCATCCCAAACCATCCGCCTTGCATCATGGCTGCCTCCCTTGCTGGACTTCTCCCCCGGCAGGGGCCGCGTAGCGCCCAGGCTCCTTGTCGAACTTTGCCTTGCAGCCTGAGGAGCAGAACACGTGGATCTGCCCCGCATAGGTGCTCCTATACGGGGATTTGTCATCGACGGTCATGCCACACACAGGATCCTTGGCCATTTCAAACGCCCCCTTTCGGCCTTCGAGTTGATGGGTGCCTCTTCTCGTACTCGGCGTCGCCGATGCCGCCGCGCGCACGCCGTCCCCCGAACATTTCCCCGGGCGGCTAGCGGCTGTCCCCCGAGTGCGTTCTGAAAGAGAGCCAACTGGAGCTCCCCTTGGCTCCATTGGACATAGATCTCGGGAGAACGACCTGCAGGAGGTGTCCAATGGATGAAGTGATCAAGAAGGTGGAGACCTTCGGCGCGGAGGCGGGCCATAGACCGACCGGCGGAACCCCCGAAGGAGTCACGAAGCGTCCGGGCTCCCTGTCGAACCTCGCCTTGCAGGTGGCGCAGCAGAACACGTGGACCTGCCCTGCGTACGTGCTCTTGCAGGGCGCGTTGTTGTCGAGGCCTATGCCACAAACAGGATCCTTTGCCATTTCGAGCGCCTCCACATTTGAGCCTGCGGCAGGCGGCCACAACCACCGCACGGGAACGAGCCGGGTGGGGGGGCGTCAATCGAGACGCCTCCCCAGCCCGCGGACTCCTCACATCTTGGATTGCTTCTCCTCCGCCTTGGGCGCGGGAGCGTTGCCCTTCTTCATCATCGGGCACTCCATCGCACCCTTCGCGCCGTGCATCGCCATGTGGCGCGTCATGTGCTCCATCATTTCGGATTGCATCTCCATCCTCATGGCGCGGGAGGCCTTGCGCTGGACGACGAGCTCGTTGATGACGGCCGCCATCGGCTTCTCCAGGGCATCGGGCTCTTTGGAGTCCTTGGCAGCGTTCATGTCCGCCACCAACTTGTCCAGCGTGGCGTCCATCGCCTTGAACTTGTCCTGCATCTCCTGGCGTTTGGCCTTCATGGCCTGACACTCCGCCTTCATTTCGGCTTCGCGCTTGGCCGTCGCAGCACTTACCTTGTGGTGGCCGGTCATCGGGGCCATATGAGTGCTCTTGGCGGTCGGTGGGGTGGAGGCAGCAGGCGGGGGCGTTTGCGCGCCGGCGCCCACGGCCAACGCCAGCGCCGTCGCGGCGAAGATGCCAGGAACGAGAACCTTGAGATGATGCTTCTTCATTGCCGTGTTTCCTTTCTGGCGGCCCATGGGACCGCACGTCCATGCGCCTTGGGGGAGTCGGGCGCGGGTGAAGCCGTCCTACGTCTTCGTGCGCACGACGAGCAGAACCCCGCCGGCCGCAATTGCAGCGACACCGGCCCACACCGGGATGTTGACCGTTTCCTTGTCCTTGATCGACAGTTCGAACGGGCCGACCTTGGCGTTGTGGGTCGTCTTGGTGTAGGTGATGCCGCCGTACACCAGCCCGATGATGCCGGCGGCGATCAATAGGATGGCCGCAATCTTGAGTGCGCTCACTTTGCCTCCCTTCGCCCTAGAGGACGCGTCGTCCGGAGACGAGCCTGATGATCAGGACGATGACGGCGATGACGAGCAGGATGTGGATGAAGCCGCCCATCGTGTAGGAGGTGATCATGCCGAGCAGCCACAACACGAGCAGAATGACGAAGATCGTCCAGAGCATTTCAATCCTCCGGTCCCGCCGGGCCTAGTACTTCATCGTGCCGACGAGAAGTTCGTTGTGCACGCCCTTGACGCCGTCGGTGTCGCGCGCGATGCGACCCGCCTCGCGCTTGATCCTCTCGGAACTGACTCGGCCGATCAGCGTCACCACCCCCTGCGAGGAACTCACGTCGATGTCCCCGGCCTTGATATCGGAGTTGGCGATCAACTTCACCTTGACCTTCGAGCTGATCATCACGTCGTCCACCCAGCTCCCGACCTGTCGTTGGCCTCCAGCGACGCCTGGATCACCGACGTGATCCCCGAGTCCGTGTGCCGCGTCTCCTGCGGCACCATCGAGGAGGCGCACCCGACCAGCGTTAGTACCCCGACACCCACCAACGAACCTGCTGCCACCACCAATCCGCGCTTCATGAGACACCGTCCTTTCCCGAACACGACTCCAACCTAGCCCTCCGATCCCCCGTCCGGAAGAGCACTTACTACCCTGGAACACGACCGCGATGTGGGTAGAAACTACCCCTCCGAAAACCGCCATCGATCTTGCCGGAGACCCGTCACACGCGTGCGCTCCGTCGGAACGCGCGGGCGTTCGGACGCCGGCCGAGTAGTTCCTACCTGAGTTTCGCCGCTGTGTGCGTGTACAAACTACGCTATCCCACACAACACCAGAGGACTAACTTCGTTAAGGGGTCGGGTAGGAAGGCGCGCTACGAAACTCGTGAGTGGGGGCAGCAACATCCCACAGAGGGAGGGAGCGATGTTCCGGAGCATCAAGGATCTCGACGGCTTCACCATCGGGGCCACCGATGGAGATATCGGAACGGTGAAAGAGTGCTATTTCGACGATGTGAGCTATACGGTGCGCTATGTCGTGGTCGATACGGGGGGATGGCTCGGGGAACGCAAGGTGCTCCTCACGCCGATCGCCTTTCGGATGATGGACTGGGAGCACAAGCGCGTCACGGCCGCACTGACGAAGGCCCAGGTTGAGAAGAGCCCGGATATCGACACAAAAAAGCCGGTCTCGCGCCAGCACGAGATCGCCTACTATGGCTACTACGGCTATACCCCGTACTGGGCTGGGTCCTACCTCTGGGGCGCGTTCCCCTACCCCTATCCTGCGGCCGGGCCGGTCCTGAGTCCCGCGGAGCTCGAGCGCGAGCGGCACTGGAACTGGGAAACCAAGCAGTCGCAGGACCCGCACCTGCGGAGTTCGCGCGAGGTGACCGGCTACCACATCCACGCGACGGACGGCGACCTCGGCCACGTGGAGGACTTTCTCGTGGACGACCTCTCCTGGGCGATCCGCTACATGATCGTCGACACCACGAACTGGTGGCCAGGCAAGAAGGTGTTGGTGGCCCCGGCCTGGATCGAGCGGGTGGACTGGGCCGAGGCGAAGGTCGAGGTGCACCTGCGGCGCGACCAGATCCGGACCAGTCCTGAGTACGATCCGGCGCAGCCCATCGAGCGCGCGTACGAGACGCGCCTGTACGGCCACTATGCCAAACCAGGTTACTGGAACAAGTGACCAACGGATGTCTGGAGACACGAAGATGAGAGACTATCGCCATCACGCCCGACACCTTCTGCCATACGGCCTGTGTGCTCTGTTCCTGTGCGCCACCGGCATCGCGACGGCCAAAGAGGCACCGTTTGAATTGCCCCCGCTTGTTGAGCCCGCAACTGCCGAGCACCACGTCGGCAAGGTCATCTGGCTTGATCTGATGACCCCGGACCTCGCCGGCGCGAAGCAGTTCTATTCGGGGTTGTTCGGCTGGACATTCCGCGACATTCATGTCGGGAAGACGGACTATGCCATTGCGTATCTCGACGGCCAGCCGGTTGGAGGCGTGTTCCAGCGGCCCGAGCCGAGTGGCAAGCACCGGCAGCCCACGTGGCTGACGTTCTTCGCCGTCCGCGATGTCGATGCCGCGGAGCGCACCGCCGTAAAGCACGGGGCCAAGGTCGTGTTCGGACCCAGGAGTTACCCGCAGCGCGGCCGCCAGGCCGTCTTTGCCGATCCCGAGGGAGCCTACTTCGCCGTCCTCGCCTCCACCAGCGGCGACCCGTCCGACGTTCTGGCGTTGCCCGGAGACTGGATCTGGAGCGCCCTTCTCACCCCGGACCCGGACAAGGACGCAGCCTTCTACCAGGCGCTTTTCGATTATGACGCATTCGGCTTGCAGAGTGGCGACGGTTTGGAACACGTGATCCTCTCGAGCGACGATTACGCTCGCGCCAGCGTCAACGCGTTGCCCAGCAATTCGTCCCGCCCGCATCCCCGCTGGGTCAACTTCGTGCGTGTCTTGGATACCGACGCCGCGGCCGCCAAGGCGGCTGCGCTGGGCGGGCGCGTGCTGGTCGCGCCGCACATCGATCGCCACGGCGACAAGATTGCGGTCGTCGCGGATCCGGCGGGGGCATCCTTTGGATTGATGGAGTGGTCGGACACCGACAGTAAAAAGGAGCCAGAATGAACAACCTACCTCGACGTTGGGTGATGCCTGTGCTCGGGCTCCTGATGTTCGCGGGGCTCTGTGCCTGTATTGCAACCGGACCGGGATATGACGGAGGCGTGGGGGTCGGGTATATCGGCGGCGTCTACGAGCCGAACGGGTACGACTACGGCGGCTGGGGAGGGAGCTATCAGGTGGGGCCACCCCGCGGTCACGAACGCCGCCGCGAGCGGCCGCCGGCTCACACCTACCGGGCGGCGCCCCAGACCCGCCCGATTCCGTCGATTCCGACACGGCCAGGCCGGCCGTGGCATCCGACACCTCCCCGTCCGCCCCAGCCATGAACAACGTCTGACCCGATCGCGCTTGGAAACGCTGAAACTGGAGGCAGGGTATGAGCACAACGGCAATTGTGGCTATCGTCGCTCTCGTCGTGATCGTCGCCGCGGGCATCGTGACGCTGCGCTTCCTCCGGAAGCGCCGGACCGAGGGACTACGCACCAAGTTCGGTGACGGTGAATATGCCCGCGCCGTGAAGGAAGGCGGCAACCGGCGGCATGCGGAAGCCGGGTTGGACAAGCGCGCGGAACGAGTCGAAAGCTTCCACGTCCAGCCGCTCGCGCCCGGCGATCGTGCGCGTTTTCAAGACTCCTGGGGCAGGATCCAGACGCGCTTTGTGGACGGCCCCGCCGGTGCGGTCACGGAAGCCGACCAGCTACTCGGTGATGTCATGTCCGCCCGTGGCTACCCGGTCAGTGACTTCGAACAGCGCGCCGCTGACATCTCGGTGGACCATCCCTTGGTCATGCAGAACTATCGCGCGGCCCACGCGATCGCGCTTCGCCAGACCAGCGGAAAGGCCAGCACCGAAGAGTTGCGCCAGGCAATGATCCATTACCGGACTCTCTTCGAGGAGCTGGTCAGCGAGCCGAAACGTCCGGTTTGAAGGGTGCGTTATCGCCCGGCCCGTGACGAAGGTGATTGCATTGACCCCGCAACAGGGCTACGCCGTCGCGGCAAGGCGGTTGCGGCGCAGATGTACTGGGGGGCGCGCACAGGTACCGTTCTGGCGCCGCAACGTTGGACAAGCCCGGCGACTGCGCTGAGGTAGGAGGCACGCCATGAAGTTAGCAGATGAGCAATGTCAGCCGGTCCCGCGCGACCAGGCGCCGCTCGGCTCGGTCCAGGTGTCCGAGTTGATGAACAACATACCGGGTTGGTCGCTACGCGAAATGACCTTGCAACGCGAGTTCGCCTTCCCTGGATTTCCCGAGGCCATGGCGTTCGCCAACCGCATTGCGGACCTGGCGCAGGCGCAGGATCACCATCCCGACATCACCATCTCGTACGACAAGGTCCGGCTCGTCTTGGTCACCCACCGGATCCATGGGCTCTCACGGAACGATTTCATCCTGGCTGCCAAGATCAACCGGTTGCACTCCGATGCTTCGTGAGCCGGCCGCCGCCGAGGACAACCTTTCCGGCCGCCGGGGCGGCATGCCGCACGGGACGTAACGAGGTGTTCGCCATGGCTGAACGCGGACTCAACGTCGTCATCCATGTGACGTCGGTTCACGGGCCAATGGCGACAAGTTGGAAGGGAGAACGATATGCCAAGTGAGGGCTACCACGAACCGTTGGACCTGCTCTCCGAGCGCACCCGCAACCTGCACCGCGCCATCGTCAGCGTGATGGAGGAGCTGAACGCAATCGACTGGTATCAGCAGCGCGCCGAGGCATGCTCGGATCCGCACCTGAAGGATGTCTTGGCCCACAACAAGAACGAGGAGATCGAGCACGCGATGATGGTGCTGGAGTGGATCCGTCGGCACGACGACGACTTCAGCACACGCATGAAGACGTACCTGTTCACCGAGCTGCCGATCACCGACATCGAGAAGGCCGCTGCGGGTGACGCGCCGCCCGCGGCGCCGAGCACGACGCTCGGCATCGGCGCCATGAAAGGGAGGTGACCCGTGGACCTGTTGAAGCGCAACCTGGCACCAATCACACCCGAAGCCTGGCAACAGATCGACGACGAGGCCAAGCGCGTGCTGCAACTGCGGCTCGCGGGTCGCACCCTCGTGGACGTCGACGGGCCGCACGGATGGCAGTACGCGGCGGTCAACACGGGCCGTCTCGCCATCAAATCCGACGGCGGTCTCGGCGTCCCTTGGGGGATCCGCGAGGTCCTGCCGTTGGTCGAGCTGCGGATCTCGATCGAGCTGTCGATCATGGATCTCGACGGCGCTGCGCGCGGCGCCCTGTTGGACCTCGCCCCGGTCGTCGCCGCCGCGGAGCGCATCGCGCGCGCCGAAGACCTGGCGATCTTCCACGGTTTCAAACCGGCCGGCATCGAGGGCATGGTCGCCAAGGGCCCGCACGCCCCGATCACGATTCCCGACGACTGGGCCGACTACCCGTTGGTCGTGGTCGAGGCGGTCGAGGCGCTGCGGCGCGGCGGCATCAACGGCCCCTACGCCTTGGCGCTCGGACCGGACTGCTACGCCGGACTGTCGCAGGCCGCGGAGGACGGCTACCCGATTCGCGACCGCGTGCAACACTTCCTCGATGGTCCCATCGTTTGGGCGCCGCAAGTCGACGGCGCGGTGGTGCTGTCGACGCGCGGCGGCGATTTCAAGCTCACGATCGGGCAAGATCTTTCCATCGGCTACGTCTCGCATACCCGTGAGAAGGTCGAGCTGTACCTGGCAGAGTCGTTCGCCTTCCGGGTGATCGAGCCCGGCGCCGCGGTGCACCTCAAGCCGAAGCGTGGCAAGAAGTGAAGCCCGCGCGTCCCGGGTTGGCGACGCGCGCGCAAGGATTGTACGAGCGACGGTGAGGAACAGAGGGCCTGAAGGTCTCGGCCGGTTACGACGTCCATGCGGGCGGCGCCGACTGGCCCGCCTTGGGGCTTGTCCTCTGCCCTTCTATTGCCGCTGGCTCTTTCCCACGAGCAGTTTACGTATGGATTGCAGTTCCCTCCGGCGGTTCGCGGTGGTCTTGGGATATGCCATTCTAAGGTCATTGAGCGCATCAAGGACGGTTTGGGAAACAATCAACCTGGCGTTCTCCTTATCGTCGGCCGGAACAACGTGCCAGGGCGTGTGACGGGTGCTTGTCGCGCTCAGGCACGCCTCATACGCCTTCATGTATCGATGCCAGTATTTCCTCTCGTGAATGTCCGAGAGGCTGAATTTCCAGTTCTTGTCCGGCTCGTCAATGCGCTCGAGGAAGCGCTTTCGCTGTTCCTCCTCCGACAGGTGAAGGAAGATTTTGATAACCCTGGTGCCGTTACGGTGCAGATGCTCTTCCAAGTCAACGATGGAACGATACCGCTCCTCCCAAATGGTCGACTCGTCGAGCAACTCATCGGGAAGCAATTGGCTGCGGAGGATCTCCGGGTGCACCCGAACGATGAGCACCTCCTCGTAGTAGGAACGGTTGAAGATGCCGATCCGCCCACGTTCCGGAAGATGGCGGGTCGTCCGCCAAAGGAAATCGTGTTCCAGTTCCTCCGCACTCGGCTGTTTGAAACTGAAGACCTCGCAGCCTTGCGGATTGACCCCGGACATGACGTGCCTGATGGCACCGTCCTTGCCGGCGGCATCCATCCCCTGGAAGATCAGCAGCAACGCATAGCGGTTGGACGCGTAGTGAAGGCGCTGGAGGCAGCTCAACTCCGCAATATGTTCTTGCAGGACGTCTCGATACCGCTTCTTCGACTTGCAAAATGGCTTCACAATCGTCGGCCACTTGCCGAGGCTGACCTTCTCTCCGGGGCGCACGCGAAAGTCCTTTGAATTGATCGTCATCGTCGTCTCCTTGGTAATTGCTGTTGCGTCGCGTCTCTCTATTTCTTGGGCGTATCGTTCCCCTTTTCCCGCTGCGCCTTTTCCCACTCCCCGACTGCCCGAACGTCCTCGCGCCCCAGTTCCTCGTAGAGCTCATGGACTCGCGTGACGAGCTGAGGCGTCACATCGGACGCTGTTTGTGCTTCGGCGCCGGGCGAAGGCTCGGCCTTGATGTTGGGCGAAGGCTCGGTCTTAACGTCAAGTCTGGGTTCGGCTTTGGCGCCGGGTAAAGGTTTGGCCTTGGCCTCTTCCTCAAGCTTGGGGTCTGCCTTGGCGTCACGCGTAGGCTCAGCCTTTGTGTCAGGCGCAGGTTCTACCTTGGCAACAGGCGTAGGTCGGGCTTTGGCAACGGGCGTAGGTTTGGCCTTGGCATTGGGCTTCGGTTGGGCCTTGGCGTCGGCTGTGCGAACCTCCAGCTCCGCCTTCTCCCAGTCCTGAACCGCTCGACCGTCCTTGCGCCCTCCCTGCTCGTACAGTTCATACGCCCGCTTGGCGATCTGCGGCGTCAAATCGGCCGCGTTCGTGACCGGCGTGGTGGCCACGGCGTTGGGAACGCGCCACCTGATCATCACGACCTTCACGGCGTCGTTGACGACCAGGCACGAGACCATGGCATAGCCGAAGATCATGAGCGTCTGCGACCAAGGTAACGGCAGGAGTCCCGGAAGACCGACGCGCGTCAGGACGGTACCGACGACAGCATCCGCCGTGAGGGCGGCGATGAGGGCCTTGCTGGGCATCGTCGACCAGAACCACCGGCGCTCGCGCGCGGACACGACGGAGAACACGGCAACGTAGAGCAGCAGCAGGAAGCTGAAGGTGTAAAGGGCATTGTTGTTGGTCGCCAAGCCGAAATGCGACCAGCCGATCCACAACAGGAGGAGCGTTTCAGTGACCATTGCCGCACCAAGCACCGCGGATACCGCGACGAAGCCTCCGATGTTCCATGTTTCCGGCTTCCTGGATGGCCGAACGTGGTCGGTGGCAAGGGCGATCTTCGCAAAGTCCAGCATGAAGACCAGCAACAGCATCGCAAAGGCGGAGAGGACGAACTTGCCGGTGACGACGAACGCGACGGCTACGAACGCAGCCGTCAGGATTGTCTGGCTGATCTTGTTGATGATCCACGTCAGAATGCGCTGGTAGATCGTCCGCCCCTGCTCGACCAGCGCCACGATGTTCGTCAGCCCCGGCTCGGTCAGGACGACGCTGGCCGCTCCCTTGGCGACATCGGTCGCGGTGCTGACGGCGATACCGACCTCGGCCTGGCGGAGCGCCGGCGCATCGTTGACCCCGTCGCCCGTCATCCCGGTCACGTGCCCTGCCGCCTGGAGGTGCTGCACCACGATGTACTTGTCCTCCGGATACACTTCCGCGAAACCGTCCGCGCCCGCCAGCAAGTCCACCGCCTTGTTGCCGGCCTGAGCGCCGGCAGCCTTCAAGTCCGCCACGAGCCGGATGTTGGGCAAGCCGACTCCGCGCGCGATTTCGCTCGCGACTGCCAGCGCGTCACCGGTGAGCATCTTCACCGCCACGCCGCGGTCCTGGAGCTCGGCGATGAGCTGTTTGGCGTCCGGTCGCGGCGGGTCGTACAACGACACCAATCCGACCAAGGCCGGGGCGCCCGCCTCGGGGCCGCGTGCCACCGCCAGCGTCCGATAACCCTTCGCGGCCGACGCGCTGACGCGCCCCTCCAGCGCCTCGATGGCCGGAGGTTGGAGTCCGCACGCCTCGGCGATGGTGCGGACGGCTCCCTTCATCACGCGCAGCCGCTGCCCGTTCTGCTCGACCACGGCTTCCGTCCGCCGGTTCTTCGCATCGAACGGCGCGAAGGATACGGGCGCGACCTTGGGAACGTTGTCGAAAACATGTCGCTCCTTCGCCGCGGCCAGGAACGCGAGGTCGATCGGGTCCTGGTTGGCTTCCTGCGACGCGAGTGCGCCGGCGAACAGCACGTCGGCTTCCGTCGCGTGCTCGAGCGGAATCACACCGGTGACCGCCAGCTGGTTCATCGTGATCGTGCCCGTCTTGTCGGCGCAGAGCACGTCCATGGTCGCGGCATCCTCCGCAGCGCTCAACCGCGTGACCAGAACGCCGCGCTTGGCCAGCTCCTTCGACCCCAGGGCCATGCTGACCGTGAACATGACGGGGAGGGCGACCGGCACCGCGCTCATCAGCAGGACGAGGATGAGGGGGGCCATTTCCGCGATCGGCACACCGCGGACGAGCGACAGCACGACGACCACGCACAGCAGAGCGCCGACGATGACGAGGAGCCAGCGGACGACCTTGGCCACGACGGCTTCGATCTGAAGTTTCGGGTGCGCCCCCTGTACCAGCTCCGTGGTGCGCCCGAAGTAGGTCTTCGCTCCGGTCAGCATCACCACGCCGTTGCCTTCGCCCCGGCGCACGACGGACCCCGACGAGAGCACCCCGCCGGGCGCAATGTCCGCGTCCTTCGATTCGCCGGTGAGTGCCGACTGGTCAACACTCAACGCTCCCGTCAGGAGCTTCACGTCCGCCGGGATGATGTCGCCGGGTCGCACGCGAACGATGTCGCCGGGAACCAGCTCCCGGGAGGGAATGACCCCCCAGTTCGAATCGCGCCGCACGCGCGCGCTGACCTGCAACCGCTTCCGCAGCGCCTCGACGACTCCGGCGGCTCGGCGTTCCTGCATGAAGCTCAAGATGGCGTTGACAACCAGCAGCGCGCTGACCATGGCAAGGTCCGAGTACTTCCCCAGCACAGCCGACAGAACCATGATCAGTTCGAGCATCCACGCCGAGAGGCCCCAGAATTTCTTCAGGAATCTCAGGACCGGGTGGATCTTTGTTTTGGCCACTTCGTTGTAGCCGTGCTCCTTCCGGCGGACCTCCACCTCCGAACCCGTGAGCCCGGTGTCCGGGTTGACCTTGAGCGTCGCGAGCGTGTCGGGCAGCGACGCGGAGGCGATGTCGGGCGGCTTGGCGTTTGGTGGCTTTGAGGCCGCCACCCGGGTCTCGGAAGCATCGGAGGTTGTTGGCATCGCGACCATCCTCTCTTGCGCCTGCGCGGTCTACGCCGACTGTCCGGCGGGCCATTGATGATGTTCAGCACGAGGCGGAGGCGGTTCACGCTTTTCACCACCCGTATGTTGAATGGCGCCACCGGTTTCGCGTAACCGCCGCACCGCACCGCCGAAGGCGCAGGTGAACGATGCAGCCGGAAACACCACAGTCCACGCCTCACGAATGCCCATTCGCCTACTCCATGGCCTTGGCGCTGGACGGCCCCAACATGTACGTCAACCCCGTGCGCAGCATGAACCGGTCGCTGACGTTGGAGAGGCCAAACGCGGGTTCGACACGCACCGACCAGTGGGACGACATTGCATACGTGAAGACGGCGCCAAGGTAGTGCTGCTGGGCGTTCCAGTCGAGGCCGAAGCGGTCCTCGGTCCCCAGCGCTCCGGCCATCTCCAGGCCGTAGCCCACGCGACTCATCGACAGCGTCGGTGGTGGAGCCATGCCGGCCATCCCCGCCATCGACCCGCTCATCCACGACGGCTTGACGTAGAGGCCGAACGCGTACCCGTACGCGCTTCCATAGGGCGCCTGGAGAGCGGTCTCTCGGATGAAATTGAAGGTCGCGTTCAGCCGATCCCAGTCGTGATAGACGATCACCCGCTGTTCGATCGTCCGGGCCCGGGTGTGGCGTGCGAGCGCCAGCGGCTCGGTCAGGTCTTCGGCGCCGAAACCGGAAACTTCCATCTTGTACAGGGCCGCCCCGTTGAGGTCCTCGTATTCGCCGTACAGGGTCAGGTTCAGCCACCGGTCGTCGCGGAAGAAATGGAAGTAGGCGCTGTACCGCATGCCGCCGTAGGTGGCGGGCAGGCCGGCGATCTTCTCGCCCTCGGCCATGACGCCCACCGTCAAGCGCGAGGTGAGGCCGTACTCGGCCATGAGCATCCCGGTGTAGAAATCGTTTCCGTAGCGCGCCGATTGATAATCTTGCAGACTCATCAACATCAAGGAATGGCGTTCAAGCGGATAATTGATCGCGGTGAAGTAGGGGTTCATGTTCATCTGGGCCCGCACCACGCCCGGCAATGTCGCCCACAGCAGGCCGGCGAGCAGAAGCCCCTTCCAGTGCGTGGTCGTCGTCATCTTTGACCTCCGTGAACGTACGTTGTCGCGTTCCGCAGCCGCAGCGCGTGGTCGACCTCCATGCCCGCCGGGCGCATTAGTGGCTGTTGGCATCGTCACTGTCCTTTCGGGGCCGGCGAGGTCTGGGCCTGCGTGCCTGTGTCAGTCGCGCCCCACGTCCAGTTCCGGATTTCCGGCATGTCTTCGCCGTATTTGTCGATGTACTGCCTGTGCTCGATCAGCTTGTCCTTCAGTTGCTGCTTCAGGTAAATGCCCTTATCGCCGGTCTGCGGCAGGCGATCAACGGCGTCCATCACGAGGTGGAAGCGGTCCAGGTCGTTCAGCACCGTCATGTCGAAGGGCGTGGTGATGGTGCCCTCCTCCTTGTAGCCGCGGACGTGGATGTTGTTGTGGTTGGTGCGGCGGTAGGTCAGCCGGTGGATCAACCACGGGTAGGCGTGGAAGGCGAAGATGACCGGCTTGTCCCTGGTGAACAGCTCGTCGAAATCCATATCGGAGAGCCCGTGCGGGTGCTCGATTTGCGGCTGCAGCTTCATGAGGTCGACGACGTTGACCACGCGTATCTTCAGCTCGGGCAGGTGCGTTCGCATGATCGACACCGCGGCGAGCGTCTCCAGCGTGGGTACGTCGCCACAGCACACCATGACCACGTCGGGCGCAACGCCCTGGTCGTTGCTCGCCCACGGCCAGATGCCGATGCCTTCGGTGCAGTGCTTGACCGCGGCGTCCATGGTCAGCCACTGGGGCGCCGGGTGTTTGCCCGCGATCACGACGTTGACGTACTGACGGCTGCGCAGGCAGTGGTCGATCACCGACAGGAGGCAGTTCGCATCGGGCGGCAGGTAGACCCGCACGACGCTGGGCTTCTTGTTCATGACGACGTCGATGAAACCGGGATCCTGGTGGGTGAAGCCGTTGTGGTCCTGGCGCCAGACATGGGAGGCCAGCAGGTAGTTCAACGAAGCGATGTCCCGCCGCCACGGCAGGTGCGACGTGACCTCCAGCCACTTGGCGTGCTGGTTGAACATCGAGTCGACGATGTGGATGAACGCCTCGTAGCAGTTGAAGAGCCCATGCCGGCCGGTCAGCAGGTAGCCTTCGAGCCAGCCCTCGCACTGGTGCTCGCTGAGCATCTCCATGACGCGCCCGGCGGGCGCGAGCCATTCGTCGTTCGGCACGGTGGCGGCGTCCCATTGGCGTTTCGTCGCTTCGAAGAGGGCTTCGAGACCGTTGGAGAGCGTCTCGTCGGGGCCGAACACCCGGAAATTCCGCTGCCCACTGTTGAGTTTCTCCACGTCGCGCAGGAAAGGCCCGAGCACATGTGTGTCGCCGATGCCGGGCGCTCCGGGCGCGGGCACGGCGGCCGCGTACTCCCGGAAATCAGGCATCCTCAGGTCGCGGAGCAGGATGCCGCCGTTGGCGTGAGGGTTCGCGCCCATGCGCCGTTCGCCCTTGGGCGCGAGGTCGGCCAGTTCCGCCTTCAGTCGGCCCTGCGCATCGAAGAGCTCCTCCGGCCGGTAGCTCCTCAGCCAGTCCTCCAAGAGCTTGAGGTGTTCGGGATGGGTGGCCGGATCGGAGAGCGGCACCTGGTGCGCTCGGAACGTCCCTTCGATCTGCAGGCCATCGACGATCTTCGGCCCCGTCCAGCCTTTCGGCGAGTTGAGCACGATCATCGGCCAGCGCGGCCGCGTGAGGTCGCCGCCGGCTCGGGCGTTGTGCTGGATTTGCTTGATTTGTGCCACCGCGGTGTCGAGCGCCGCCGCCATGGCCTCGTGCATCAACTCGGGCTCGTGGCCCTCGACGAAGTAGGGCGTCCACCCGTAGCCGCGGAGCAACTGCTCCAGTTCCTCGTGGGTGATGCGCGCGAGGACGGTCGGGTTGGAAATCTTGTAGCCGTTGAGGTGCAGGACGGGCAGCACCGCGCCG
>NCBR01000169.1 GCA_002279285.1 Acidobacteria bacterium 37-71-11 | reverse complement strand
TCGGCGGCGTCGGCGCCGACCACGGCCCGGTCGATCAGCATGTTCACGATGACGCCCCCGACCGGAATCCCGAAGTCGCGGAACCACTGGATGAACCTGGTGATCACGGCGATCGGAAGCGCCTCGGGGAGCGTCACGAAGAAGAACGAGGTCAACTCCGGGTCGGTCAGCAGCACCCGCGCTTGCTCCATCCGGTCACGGAAGGAGAGGAGGTAGTCCATGAGCGGGTCCTGCTCCTTCTTCTTCGTGAACGAGAGCATCTCGCGGAGCGTCTTCGCCTCCTCGCGACTCTTGAGCATCTTGTTGACCCAGAGCGAGTACACCTTCGACATGCCGAGCAGGCGCCGGGCGTTGGCGGTCGGCGCGGTGTCGAAGACGTAGACGTCGTACTCGTTCTTCAACATCAGGTCGATCATGTTCTCGAACATGGCCGACTCTTCGAACGCCGGGTTCATGGTGGCCGACTCCACGAAGTCCTCGGCCTTCGTCGAGATGTCGGCGAACTTGAGGAACCACTGGATCTTCTCCCGGATCTCGACCTTGCTCCGTTCGATGGTGTCCTTGGTTTCGATCTCATACGCCCAGAGGTTGGGCACGCCATCGACCGGCGTGTGGGCGCCGAGCACGTTCTGGCCGAGGAGACTCGACAAGCTGTGCACCGGGTTCGTGGAGGCGAGCATCGTGCGGCGACCCTGCTTTGCGTGCCACATCGCCGTAGCCGCGGCGAAGACGGTCTTGCCGACGCCGCCCTTGCCGCCGAAGAAGATGAACTTCAGGCCGGCGTGCTCCCCGAGGTAGCCCCGCATCGACGTCTCGATCTGTGCCATTGCCGTCCTCCCGCCGTTCTCCACGCTCAGCCGTTGCCGTACATGATCCCGGCCAGTTTCTCGATCATCGCCAGCCCGGTCACATCGCGCTCCAGCTCCGGGACCGCTGCGAGAACTTGATTGCCGAAGGTCGATTTGATTTCAGCGAGGTACTTGTCCTGCATCTGAATGCGGTTGCGCAGGTAGTCGGGGATGTTCTGCTGCATGAGGCCGTGAGGGATCACCCGGTTCACCACGTAGCCGCCGATGGGGACGTCGAACTGCGCAAACAGCCCTGCGGCCTTCTGGGTGTCGCGGATGATCATGTCCTCTGGCGTGATGACGAAGAAGAAAGCGGTCTTCGCCTTGTCCGTGAGGATCGACGAGGAGGCGTTGATGCGGCCCTTGATGTACTGCAGTTCGGCCAGGATCTGGTCCTGCTCGGTGTCCTTCTCGTGCCGGAGGCGGCTCACCATCTCTTCGTACTCGCGCATCTGCTCCCGCAGGTGCGTGACCTTGTTGATCCACTCATCGTAGACTTTGGCCATCGAGAGGTAGTAGAGCGCGTGTCCCAACGGGACGAGGTCGTAGATGAAGTAGTCATAGTCGCTCTTGACGACGACGTCGACCACCGCGTCGAAGATCGCGCTCTCCTCCATCGCAGGCTCCGCACTGGCGGCCTGGATGTAGCTCTCGATCTCCTCGGGAACGGCCTCCAGGCCGTACATGTCGAGGATCTTCTTGCGGATCTCGCCCTGGTACTCCCTGATGTGGCTGTCGGCGTCGATCTCCTGCGCCCACAGGTTCTCCATGATCTTCACGGGACCCTTGCCGAAGATGTCCCGTTGGAAGATGTCGGTGAGCGATGCCTGTGGGTCAACGGAGAAGACGAGCACCCGCTTACCGCTCTGCGCCAACCAGAAGGCGGTCGCCGCGGAAAACGTCGTCTTCCCGAGCCCGCCCTTGCCGCCGAACATGATGTAGCGGCGGTCGGGGTTTTTCTCGAAGACCTCTCTGAGCCCCATGTGCGTGTCCTCCGATCACGAGCTTTCGATCGTTCGACTCCGGTCAGAACATTCCGTCGGACGCATCCTTCTCACGCAGCATGCGGCGCTTCCACGTGGAGATCTGTGGCACGACGTAGGGCAGCAGCCGCAGGCTGTAGTAGGGCGGCAGGATGGGGACGCCCAACAGGTCCCCCATGGTAATGAGGATGAAGAGGTGCTCCATCGAGGCGCGGGTGCGGAGCGCCGACCGACTCATGTCGTGCGCGGCCATCCCGTAAATGGTTTGCCGCAGGCCCTGCCATGCGCCTTTCAGGCCGCCCGTTTTCTTGCTCTCCTTGTCAGCCATTGCACTCTCCTCGAAAGACCCCAACGGCGGTCTTCTCACAGTCCGTGGAGGTGGTACTCATGGTCGTCGCTCAGGTCGCGTTCGCGCAGCACCCGCCTCTTCCAGGTCGCGACGCTGGGAACGACGTACGGGAGCAGGCGCAGGCCGTAGTACGGCGGCAGAATCGGCACGCCGATCATGCTCCCGAACGAGACGAACATGAACAGCGTTTCCAGGGAACCGCGCAGTTCCGTAGCCTGCTGCGCGATCTCGTAGCTCGTCAACCCGTACAGGAACTCGTGTACGGCCCGCTTCCATGTGTCCTTCTCGGTCAGGGTCCCGCCCCCAGTCGCCGGAAGCCCGGGGTTCCTCCCCAAGCCATGACCGTGTAAATGGTAGCATGGCGGCGGATTCCGATTCCCGGGGAATGCGACGCTCGCGCTCGATCGCCGGGACCGGGCGGATCGGTCGAGGAGGTCTTGGATGACGGCCCTGTTGGCGGTGGGTGCTCTCGTGGTGGTGAGCTGGTTCGCCGCCGGCACGTTCTGGAACGTCCGCAAGGGATCGGCGGTCATGAAGTGGATGCACGGCGGCCTTCCGCTCATGGGCGAGCGCACGACCGTGCGTTGGCTCGGCTCCACCTCGGTGGAGATGAGCATCCAGCACGCCAACCCGCCCTTCGGGCAAGTCGCGGTCGTGATCTTCCTCGAACCGCGCGACATGCCGTGGATGTGGGCGCTGAGCCGCCGATGGGGCCGGCGCGACACGCTGATCGTCCGGGGCAACCTGCGCGATGCCCCGCGAACCGACGTCGAGGCGCTCGATCGCTCGAGCTGGTCGGGGCGCGACGCCATGCGTCGGATCACCCCCGGCGACTGGTTGGTGCGCGAGCCTTCCTCGCCCGGAGCGCTGTCGGTGTACTACAAGACACCGGCCGGGCTTACGCTCGGCGAGACTCTGATCGACCTCACGCGCAGCGCGGAACTCACGGTGCGGCGGCTGTCGGTCCGCCGCACCGAGCGCAGCTTTCAGATACATTTGGACCTTCCCCCAACGACGGCGGCGGCCGGCGATCTGTTCCACACCCTCCAGACACTCGCCCAGCGCGCCACCGCCTGACTCGCGACGCGGCACGTGCGCCCCCGGTCCGGCGGCACCGCTACGGGCGCGCCTCCTTGGGTTCGAGCGCCGCGGGGTTGGAGCCGTAGCGCCGGTATGCCTTGAGCCCGTCCCAGCCGATGAACAGCGCCGCGACGATGAGGAGCACGGCAAGGACGATCATCGCCCATGCGCCGGCGACCGGAAGCGCCCCCATCTTGGGGTTCGCGGCGATGGTCACGTACAGGTTCCTGGCCGTGACCATGGTCGCGAAGAGCGTGGTGAAGTACATGAAGAGCATGGGGATGAGGGCATAACTCGGGTTGCGCTTCTCGGACCGCAGCCACACCGTGACCACCAACAGGCTCAGCGCCGCCATCAGCTGGTTGGAAGCGCCGAACATCTGCCACAGGTAAACCCAGGTGCCTGTCAGGACCAGGGCCAGCGTCAGCAGCATCGAGATGACGGTGGAGACGTGCATGTTCCGCACCGGCGGGATCACGTCGCCGACCCACTCGGTGAGCGTCACGCGCATGACCCGGAAGACAAGCTGCGTCACCGTGAGCACGATCAGCACGAACGCGCCGAAGCCGAGGGCGGTGCCCCAGACCTCGGGGACGAGGCCGAACGTCCCGGCGTAGATCAGCTTGCCGACGCCGGTGGCGAAACGGCCGCCGCCGCCGCCGACGCCCGCGATCGACACCGCCACGAGAGAGAGGAGCGCGAGCGTGTACTCGCCGAACATCGAGCCCGCACCCACGGGAAGCGCGTCGGTCTCGTACTCGAGCTGCCGGGCGGTTCCGATCGACCCGACGAGCGCGTGCCAGCCCGAGATGGCGCCGCAGGCGATCGTGACGAAGAGCATCGGCCACAGCGGCTGCCACGCCTGCCCGGCGTGGATCGCGAAGCCGAGACTCTTGACCGGCGCCAGGGCGAACGCGCCGATGAGGTTGCCGCCGGCATCCCTCATACCGGTGAGCGGCGCGGTCAGGGCGCCGATGCCGCTGAGGATGATCGTGATGAACATCACCCAGAACCCGATGTAGTTGACCGGCTGCGCGAACCTCCAGATCGGCATGTTCGCCCCCAGGTACGAGAAGACGAACAGGAACAGCACCCAGAGCATGTAGTCGGGGAGCGTGCGAATCAGTCCCGTGGCGGCATCGTAGGCGGGGGTGCTGGGGCGCTTGCCGTCAGGTCCCGGCAAGGGGATGCGGGGGTCGGCCCCAGTGGGATCCTCGACGGAAAACAGGGGTTGCTTCCCCGTCATGCCGTCCACGGCTTGGTTGATGGAGACGATCGCCGACCCGACCGGGCCCTGGATGAGGGCGCCGTTCGCGCCGTGGCGCTGGCCCATCGGACCCATGATCATCGCCAGCAGCGTCGCCGCCACGACGATCACCGTGACCAGGAGCATGTTCATCTTCCAGCGGTACATCATCTGCCCGGCGAGCAGTCCCATCAACGCGAGCATGATGATCCCGAACGGCACGTCCGGCCGCGCCGCGAGGATCGCCGCCAGGATGCCGACGAACGCCCCCGCGAGGAGCAGCAGGTAGAAGAAGATGAAGATGAACAGGATCGTCCGCGTGCGCGGCGCGATGACCTTGTACGAGATGGCGGAGAGGCGCCGAGTAATCGCTCACCCAACCGATGAAGCTGACGCCGATCACCAGCCAGATGAGCGCGGGGAGCCAGCCCCAGATGTAGGCCGCCGTGATCGGCCCCACGATCGGTCCGGCCGCCGCGATCGACTTGAAGTGATAGCCGTAGAGGACGTTCTTGCTGGTCGGCATGAAGTCCACGCCGTCCATGTACATCTTGGCGGGGGTCGCCCGCTTCGCGTCGGCCCGGATGACGTTGCGGTCGATCCTCCTCGCGTACTGCGTGTAGGCGACGTAGATGACGATGACAGCCGTAACGACGATCCAGAGCGTGTTCATCACTCGCCTCCCCTTATTTGCCTCATGAAACCCACGGATTCGCTGTGCAAGTATAGCCCCGGACTCCGGCGCTGACGCACGTTCGTGCCCGGAACCCTCGGCGCGGCCGCAGGAACGTCGTCGGAGGCGCGGCAGCTCGTCGAGGGGAGCGCCGCATGAACCCGGCGCGAGCTGCCCCAGCCGCAGGCAGGCCCGCGAGACACCCGGCGGATACCGGGTGCCTCGCGGCTGCCAAAACGGTACGGACGGTCCACGTCAGACCTAGAGGAAGAACCTCGTGCTCAGCGCGATCTGGTTCCCCTTCAGCTTGGTGCCGTTGACCAGGGTCAGGTCGTCGTGCAGCCACTCGAGCCCCAGCTGGTACTGCCCGAGCGACCACTCCACCATCCCCGCCTCTTGCTCGTTCTTCTGCCTGCCCGCGGCGCCGACCCACTCGAGGACGTCGTTACGGTTGGCGTTGACCTCGCCGTAGAAGACATAGGCGCTCCACCGCTTGGTGAAGTCGTACCCAAGTTGCAGCCAGCCGCCCGTGTCCTTGATGTCGCCGAACTGCGTGATTGCGGCGAAGTTCTGGCCGTCCGCCTTGGTCGTGTAGATGTTCCCGTGGATCAGGAACGCGCCGATCTTGTAGCCCCCGCCGACCTCGGCGCCGGTGCCGTTCAGGGACGTCTTTCCGTGCTGTGCGGGAAAAGCGTTGCCGACGCCGTTGAGGCTCTTCTGGTCGTAGTGGCCGGCGACGTAGAGGTGCCAGGCGTTGCCCGCGCCGTCCTTGCCCGAGAAGTTGAGCTTCGCATCGAACTGGCCGCGGAAACCCACGTTGCCGAATGTCTGGTTGTTGAGCTCGCCGGTGGCGGGTCCGTTCCAGGAGCCCTCCATCGCCGCGAGGTCGAGCTGCATCTGGGTCTTCGCCGTCTTTGGTGTGAGTTTTTGGTAGAGGAAGATGCCCGGGAACCGCCACCCCAACATGCCGGCGGAGCCGTAGCCGAGAGGGAAGGCGATGTGGGAGAGCGACTCCGGCACCTCGCCGAAGAACGGCGACCAGAACTGCCCGATGCGCACCGTCGTCCCGCCCTTGCTGAGGTCGGTGAACGCGAGCCTGAGGCGCGGGGTCGCCTGCTGTTGGCTGAACGCGCCGGCGCCGTTGAACCCGCCGAAGAAGTCGCCCTCCACATAGGCACCCATCTTCCAGCCGTCGGCGGTTTCGGGACCGTCGAACGCCATGATGAGTCGGGTGTTGCGGAGGTCGCCGCCGTTGAACCACTTGGCGCTCGGGTAGTTGGCTGTCGGCCATTCGGCGTTCTGCCCGTTTCCGAAGCCCCCGTCGAAGCTCGCGTCCTGAGCGTAATACGTTGCGCTCAAGAAGCCTTTGATCGTCAGGGATTCCTTCCCGCCCAACATGATCTTGATCGGTTGCGCCGGGGCCGGTGCGGCCGCGGAAGACGCCGCTGTGGCGGCTGGGCCGGCGGCTCCGCCGCCGCCTCCCTCCGCTGCGTCGAGCGGCTGAAGCAGGGCCGAGACGACCCCCTGATCGGTGGCCTGCTGGGCCGCCGCGGGGCTGGCTGCTCCCACGGTCAGGATTACGGCTGCGGCGATGAAGACAACGAACAACGGTGCTTTCGCGGACATTTGACCCTCCTTTCGGGCCTGAAACTTGGGCGTAAGCCGACGATTCGGACTGCGCGGGTCAACGGCAAACACCTCGGTTCCGGCCACAGATCGTGGTCGGGGTACACCGCGAGCCGGCCCGGTGAGACAAACGGCGTGGCGGGCCGTGGCAGATGGAAACGGCCCGCTCACGCGGAAGCCCCTCCTCTTCACTTCCCTTCCCCCTGAACCATCACGCGGATCGTCTCGACCACCTCGGGGTTGGCCAGCGTGGTGACATCGCCGGTGTTGCTGTGGCTGGAGATAGCCCCGAGGACGCGGCGCATGATCTTCCCGGAGCGGGTCTTCGGCATGTCGGGAACGATCCACACGTGCTTGGGCCTGGCGATCGGGCTGATGGCGTCGGAGAGAGCCTTGGCGATCTTCTCCTGCAGCTCCTTGGTGGCCTTGAAGCCGGGCTTGAGGGAGACGTACAGCTCGGGCACCCGCCCCTTCACCTCGTCGGGGATGGGCACGACGGCGGCTTCCGCCACCTCCTCCACCGTCAAGGCCGCACTCTCAAGCTCCTTGGTACCCAGCCGGTGGCCCGCCACGTTGATCACGTCGTCGATGCGTCCGAGGATGCGCACGTACCCGTCCGCGGCCAACACGGCGCCGTCACCGCAGAAGTACGGCCAGTCGTGCCAGTCCTTGGAGTTCTTGTCCTTGCAGGAGCGTTCGTAGTATTGGCGCACGAAGCGGTCGTGGTCGCCCCAGATGGTCTGCATCAGTCCGGGCCAGGGGTTGCGGATGCAGATGTTGCCCGCTTTCCCGGCGCCGGCTATCAGCTCCTTGCCTTCGTCGTCGTACACGATGGGATAGATGCCCGGCACGCCGGGCCCGCAGCTGCCGGGCTTCATGGGGGCGAGCGCCGGCACCGTGCTGCAAAGGAAGCCGCCGGTCTCCGTCTGCCACCAGGTATCCACGATGACCGCTTCCTTCTTGCCCACCTCGTTGTAGTACCAGCGCCAGACCTCGGGCTCGATCGGTTCGCCGACGGTGGTCATGTGCTTGAAGTGGTGGTTGTACTTCGCGGGCACGTCCTCGCCCGCGCGGCGCATGCCGCGGATGGCCGTGGGAGAGGTGTGGAAGATGTTGACGCCCAGCTCCTCGGCGACGCGCCACGGGCGGCCGGCATCGGGATACGTCGGGATGCCCTCATAGATCACCGAGGAGGCGGCCAGCGCGAGAGGCCCGTAGACGATGTAGGAGTGGCCGGTGATCCAGCCGATGTCGGCCATGCACCAGTACACGTCCTCGGGGTGGATGTCCTGGATGTATTTGGAGGTACCGGTCACATACGCCAGGTAGCCGCCGGTGCTGTGCTGTGCGCCCTTCGGACGGCCGGTGGTGCCGCTGGTGTACATGAGGAAGAGGATGTCCTCGGACTTCATCCGCTCCGGTTCGATCCTGTGGCCGCGGTACTTCGGGAGGATGTCGTTGACGATGAAGTCCCGGCCCTCGACGACCGGCGTCTCGGCGGAGTACTTGCCCGGGTAACGCTGCCAGATGAGGACCTTCTCCGGCGGCTTGCCCATCTTGTGGGCCGTCTCGTAGGCGATGTCGGCCTGCTTCTTGTGGTCCAGGAGCTTGCCCGAGCGGTAGTAGCTGTCCATGGTGATGAGCGTGCGGCTCTGCGAGTCCTCGATGCGCTCGCCACAGGCGTTGCCGGAGAAACCGCTGAACACCTGGGAGTGGATCACACCCAGACGGGCGCAGGCCAGCATCGTGATCGGTAGCTCGGCGGTCATGGGCAGGTGCAGCGTGACCCGGTCACCGCGCTTGAGGCCGCAGAAATCCCGCAGCAGGGCGGCGAACTCGTTGACCCGGACGTACAGTTCCTGGAACGTGACGTGCTGGATGGCCTCGGTTTCAAGTTCGGGGACGAAATGGATGGCCGTCTTGTTGCGGTACTTGGCGAGGTGGCGGTCCACGCAGTTGTACGAGGCGTTGAGCTCACCGCCGACGAACCACTTCCAAAATGGCGGATTGGAGGTGTCCAGCGTCTTCTCCCAGTACTTGTACCAGGTGAGCATGTCGGCGTATTCCTTGTAGCACTCCGGAAAATTCTTCTCGCCGAAGCGCTCCAGGACATCCGCGTCCGTCATGTTGGCCTGCGCGATGAACTGGGCGGACGGATAGTAGTACCCCTCTTCTTTCCAGTGGACCGCCATTTGGGCTTCGTTGACTTCGGTGCTCTCTCGGTTTGCCATGCTTTCGTCTCCTTGCCTCGTTCTATTGGTTTGCGCTGAACTTCCGGGGGAGGGGAATGGGCCCCTTCCCCCGGTGGGTTAGTGAACCAGGTGGTGGCTGTCCTTTCCCCTACTTCTTGACCGCCCCGAGCGGCCAGACGGTTCGACCGTAGACTTCGTTGAGGACCTGAGCCATGCCGGCATAGATTGCGGAAGCGCCGCAGAAGATCCCTTCATATCCTGTAAAGACCTTGATGGCGTTGCTGCCGGTTGCGTCGCCGAGGGCCAGCAGGAAGAAGAGGACCCAGAGCGTGAAGAAGACCACCTGCAGTGCCCGGTTGAGTTTGAGCGTGCCGATGTAGAGGACGAACGTGAAGATACCCCACATGATGAGGTAGGCGATGACGCCGCCCTTGTCGTTCTTGAAGCCCTGGCCGGCGACCGTGTTCGGCAGGAGGAAGAGGATCACGAAGGACCACCAGAAGAGGCCGTACGAGGTGAAGGCCGTGGCGCCGAACGTGTTCTTCTTCTTCCACTCTTCGATGCCGGCGATGATTTGGGCGAGGCCGCCGTACGCGATCCCCATCGCGAGGATCATGCTGCTGAGGCCGATGACGTGGGCGTTGGCCAGGTTGAGCAAGACCGTCGTCATGCCGAAGCCGAGCAGACCGAGCGGTGCGGGGTTGGCAGTCGTATCCACGATGACGGTTTGAACGACAGTGCTTCTTTCGTCAGCCATGAACTCCCTCCCTTTCCGGCCCCCACCCTCGAAGGGGGGCCCAGACAACCGGACTGAACCTGCAATCAACGATCGTGCGTTTCCACGTTGGCCTGCAGATGAAGCCACGAGCTTCGTCCTTCACGCTCCATCTCCTCTGGCCCTGGCCATCGAGGCCGTTGCAAGGTGGCTCGAACGTCGCGTGCCGCTCACCTCCTTTCCCTTCCTCCACCAGCGCTTCGGCCGCGAGGTACCGGCTGGTCGCGGTCATGCTGCCGGCGTACCCCTCCGGCCCCGCGGCATGGCGCCAGGCATCCTGCTCCCTCACGCGGGGACCCGCCTATCGGCTGCAGCTTCCCCTCTCGCTCGCTCGGTAACCTCGGCGCTCTGCGCGACGGGCTTCAACCTGGTCATCAGGACCGCAACCAGCAGCAACGCCACCCCGGCAATGACGAACGCCGGCATCCAGGCGCTGACCCCCTTGCCCTGCCCCATGTCCTTGAAGACACCGGCCATGAGCGGGCCGACGATGCCGCCCACGCCGTACGAAGTGAACACCCACCCGTAGTTGCGCCCGACCGTGACCGCGCCGAAGACATCGGCGGTGAGCGCCGGGAAGAGCGCGAAGTTGCCGCCGAAGTTGAAGCCGATCAGCGCCGCGCCGAAGTAGAGAGGCCACTCCGACGACGAGAGCAC
>NCBR01000018.1 GCA_002279285.1 Acidobacteria bacterium 37-71-11 | reverse complement strand
GCAGCAGGAATCGCCATCTCGTCCCTCCATGAAAACGGCCAGGAAGCGCCCCCCTGGCCGTGCAAGACCGTGAATCGTGGTTCGTGGATGGTGGTTCGACACGCCTCAGCGTGCCGATCCGGCGACCTCTCGACTCTCGTCAAACTCCCGCCGCCATTCACGATCAACCACCCACGAACAACGGTCGTTCAGCGCTTCTCGTACTGCTCAGTACCCTCGTCGTACTCCTCGAACGTCTCCTCGAGCGACGGCAGCACCGCTTCCTCGCCCGGAGCCGGCGCCGGCGCCGGAGCCGGAGCTTCCGCGGGAGCAGCGGCGACCGGGGCGGCCGCGCTGGCGGCCGCGGCCGAACGGACCAACGCCGCCTCGGACTGCGTGCGTCCCTCGACCATCGCCAGACCCTCGAGCACGGAGTCGGCGATGCGCGAGGTGAAGAGCTTGATCGCGCGGATCGCGTCGTCGTTGCCGGGGATCGGGTAGTCCACCACATCGGGGTCGCAGTTCGTGTCCACCACGGCGACCACCGGGATGCCGAGGCGGTTCGCCTCGTGCACCGCGTTGTGCTCGTGGTTGGTGTCGATCACGTAGAGCGCGTCCGGCAGCGACTCCATGTCGCGGATGCCGCCCAGGTTCTTCTCCATCTTGACGCGCTCGCGCTCGAGATGGACGCGCTCCTTCTTCGTGATCTGCGACTCGGCGGCGGCGAGCTGGCGCTCGATGTCCTTGAACCGCTCCACCGACCGCCGCAGCGTCACGAAGTTGGTGAGCGTGCCGCCCAGCCACCGGTGGGCGACGTAGAACATCCCGCTCCGGGTGGCTTCTTCCTTGACGACGTCCTGCGCCTGGCGCTTGGTGCCGACGAACAGCACCGTGCCGCCGGACGACACCAGATCGCGCACGAAGTTGGAGGCTTCTTCGAAGAGCTGCAGCGTCCTCTGGAGGTCAACGATGTAGATCCCGTTACGCTTTCCGAAGATATACGGCCGCATCTTCGGGTTCCAGCGCCGGGTCTGGTGACCAAAATGGACGCCAGCCTCGAGCAGCTCTTTCATTGAGATGGAAGCCAAGAGCGTTTCTCCTTTCAGGCTTTCCTAGCGCTTCGAGAACTGGAACCGCCGCCGCGCCTTCGGCTGGCCGTACTTCTTGCGCTCGACCTCGCGGGCGTCGCGCGTCAGGAAGCCGGCGCTCTTCAGCTTCGGCCGCAGTTCCGGGTTGAACTCGAGCAGCGCGCGGGACAGGCCGTGGCGGATCGCGCCGGCTTGACCGGTCATGCCGCCACCCGCGACGTTGACGACGATGTCGAACTTGTCGGAGGTCTCGGTGATCGCCAGCGGCTGGCGGATGACCATCTTGAGCACGCGGTTGGGAAAGTAGGTCTCGAAGTCGCGCTTGTTGACCTTGATCACACCGGTGCCCGGACGCAGGTAGACTCGGGCCACGGCGGTCTTGCGCCGGCCCGTCCCGTAGAACTGGATGCTCGCCACGACTGTTCTCCTTACCCTTGGGCCTTGATGGCCTGCGGCTGCTGCGCCTGGTGTGGGTGCTCCGCCCCGGCGTAGACCTTCAGTTTCTTGAGCAGCGCCCGACCCAGCCGGTTCTTGGGCAGCATCCCCCAGACCGCAAACCGGACCAGCCGCTCGGGGGACTTGTCACGCAGCTCCCGCGCGGTCTCCTGATGGAGGTGGCCCGGGTCGCCGGAGTGACGGTAGTACCGCTTGTCCTCCCACTTGTTGCCGGTCAGCTTCACCTTGTCGGCGTTGACCACGATGACGAAGTCACCCGTCGCTCTCCACTCGCCCACACGAAACCCCGGCGAGGCGTACCCCGACTCGCAAGGGGACGGTGATCGTACCCCGCAGGCGCCGGACCTGTCAAGCGCATCCGCGCCTGTCAGGAGTTGAGAGCGGAAAGTCACAGGAAGAAGGAAAAAGGAAGAGGGAAGACGGAGAGCGGACGACCTGTACCGGCCGCCCGTCCAGCCGTGTCCTTCCTCTCACGTCTACCTTCTCTTGTCTCCCTCTCCGCAAATCCTCCTGAACTCTCAATTGCTGGCGCCGTTTCAGCTCTTGAGCCAGCGGTCGAGCCACGCGATCACCGTGTCGTGCCACAGGATCGAGTTCGCCGGCTTGAGCACGAAGTGGTTCTCGTCCGGGAAGATCAGCAGCTTCGACGGTATCCCCTTGCGCTGCAGGGCGGTGAACGTCCCGATTCCCTGCGAGTACGGGATGCGGAAGTCCTTCATCCCGTGGACGACCAGCATCGGCGTCTTCCAGTTCTTGACGAACTCGATCGGGTTGACCTTGGCGTACCCCTGCGGGTTGTCCCACGGGGTGCCGCGGTGCTCCCACTCGGGGAACCACAGCTCCTCGGTGTCGTAGTAGGCCATCCGCTCGTCGAGGTTGCCGTCGTGGCACACCAGGCACTTGAACCGGTCGGTGTGGCCCTCGATCCAGTTGATCATGTAGCCGCCGTACGAGGCGCCGAGCGCCCCCACCCGCTCCTTGTCCAGGAACGGGTAATGAGCCAGCGCGAAGTCGAGGCCCTTCATCAGGTCCTCGTACGGCGCCCCGCCCCAGTCGTCGTTGATCGCGTCGAGGAACGCCTGGCCATAGCCGGTCGAGCCGTGGAAGTCCACCGTCACCACGGCGTAGCCGGCGCCGGCGTACGCCTGCGGGTTCCAGCGGTAGTGGAAGTCGTTGGTCCACGATCCCTGCGGGCCGCCGTGGATCAGGAACGCGACCGGGTACTTCTTCGTCCGGTCGAAGTCCACCGGGTAGACGATGTAGCCGTCCACGCGGTCTCCGTGGGCGCCGGTGAACGCGAACCGCTCCGGCGTGCCGAAGCGCGCCGCCGCCACCTTGGCGTCGTTGAGGTGCGTGACGCGGGCGATCCCCTTGCCGTCGCGGGCGACGGTGTACAGCTCCTCGGGCCCGAGGAGCGAGTTCATGCCGTAGAGAATGCGATCGCCGGCGACGGACTGCGGGCCGTCGATCGTCCCCTCACCCACCACGACCCGGCTCGTACCGGCCACCGGGTCCACCGCGAACAGGGCGTGCTGGCCGTAGCTGTCGGCGGTGCAGTACAGCTCGCGCCCGTCGCGCGACCACACCAGCTCCGACGGCGAGCGATCGCCACGCGGTGAGCCGTCGGCGCGCAGCGTGACCTTTCGCTCCTTGCCGGTTGCGAGGTCGCGCAGCACGATGTCGAACCTGTCCGACTCGTAGCCGGGGCGGCTCGTGGCGAGGTACGCCAGCGTCCGCCCGTCGGGCGAGAAGCGCGGCGTCCCGTCCCAGGCCGGGTTGGTCGTGATCCGCGCCGGCGCGGCCGACCCGTCCACCGGTACCCGGAACAGGTCGAAGTTGGTGGACCACGCCTCCTCGGAAGGGTTCGCCCCCATATCCTTCGTCGAGAACACGACGGTCTTGCCGTCGGGCGAAATCGAGTAGTCGCCGCTATCGCCGAACGGCTTGGTGGGGCAGTCCGCCGCCATCCCCGCCATCAGGTCGCTCGCCTTAGCGCCGGCGAGGTCGTAGGCGAACAGGTGGTTGCGGGTGCCGTTCTCCCACGTGTCCCAGTGGCGGATGAAGAGGTGGTCGAACACCATCCCGCTCGCCTTGTCCTGCTCTTTGGCGTCCAACGCCCGCCGGGTCTCCTCCGGGGTCTTGCCGGGGAAGACGGCCATGCTGAAGACGAGGAACTTCGCCCCGGGGCCGACGTCGAGCGCGTCCACGTCGAGCGGCATCCGGGTCACCTGCTCCGCCTCGCCGCCGTCGAGCGCGATCCGCCACACCTGCGACGAGCCCGAGCGCGAGGACACGAAGAAGATCGCCTTGCCGTCGGGGCTCCAGCGCGGCTGCGAGTCGCTCGCCTCGGCCTCGGTCAGGCGCCGCACGGACGATCCGTCGGTGGCGGCCAGGTACAGGCTCGAGTGGCGCTTGTTCTTCGCCAGGTCGGTCACGCTGACCGAGAACGCGACGAGGCGGCCGTCGGGGGAGACCCGCGCCTCGGCGATCCGGTCCATCGCGAGCATGTCGTGCACCGAGAACGGGTGGCTCTCGGCTGCGGCGGCGACGCCGGCCGCCATACCGCACATCAAGGTGAGAGAAAGCAACCGCAGCATGTCGTCCTCCCGCCCGCGGGCACGGGCCGTGCCGTATCGTACCTCCAAATCGGGCGGAGCCGCCCCCGCCGAACGACGGACCGCGCGATCACGTACGATGACGGGGTGAGCGGTGCGAGGAGGGTTGCCGTGTTCCTGACCATCGTCCTTGGCGTCTGGACCATGATGCACGTGTACGTCTTCTGGCGGGCGGCCTCGGTGCCGGCCGTCGCCGCCCACGTGTCGCGCGGCGCCCTGTTGGCGATCGCCGTGTCCCTGTGGCTGGCCTACCCGCTGGCACGCCTGCTGGACCACTGGCGACTCGACCTGGTGGCGCGGCCTCTCGAGTTCGTGGGCACGACGTGGATGGGCACCTTGTTGCTGGCGTTCGCCGTCCTGCTTGCGCTCGACGCCGTCACGCTCGGCGGCTTTCTTCTCCCCCGCCTTGTTCCGGTGCTGCGCGGCTGGGCGCTGGCGGGCGCGGCGGTGCTCGCGGCCGTCGCGCTGGTCCAGGGGCTCCGCCCGCCGGTCGTCGTGGATTACGAGGTCAAGCTCGCCGGGCTCCCCGCCGGACGCGACGGCACCGTCCTGGTCGAGCTCTCCGACCTGCACCTGGGCACGCTGATCGGCGAGGCGTGGATGGCGCGCCTGGTGGACCGGGTCGACGCGATGAAACCCGACCTGATCGTGGTGGACGGCGATCTCATCGACGGCAACGTCGCCAGGGTCGAGCCGATGGTGCCGGTCCTCCGGCGCCTGGCCGCCCCGCTCGGCGTCTGGGCCGTCACCGGCAACCACGAGTTCTACGCCGGCCTGGCGAGGAGCGTGAAGCTGTTCGAGGACGCGGGCTTTCACGTCCTGCAGGACCGCTGGGCCGAGGCCGCCCCCGGACTCGTGCTCGCCGGCGTGGACGACCTCACCGCCAGGCGCCAGTTCGGCCTCGACGGCGCGCCGGTCGAGCGCGCGCTCGCGGGCCGACCGGCCGGCGCCACCGTGTTCCTCTCGCACACGCCGTGGCAGGCGGAGCGGGCGGCGGCCCTGGGTGCAGGCCTGATGCTATCCGGCCACACCCACGACGGTCAGATCTGGCCGTTCGGCTACCTCGTCCGGCTCACCTACCCGCTGCTCGGCGGCCGCTACCGGGTCGGCGCCATGACCGCGATCGTGTGCCGCGGCACCGGCACGTGGGGACCGCGCATGCGCCTCTGGCGCCCCTCCGAGATCGTCAGGGTCACGCTGAGGGCTGGGGAGAAGGTGGAGGGAAGAAGGTAGAAGAAAGGCAGGGCCCGCCCTCCTCTTCCGTCTTCCCTCTTCCGTCTCACTTCTCCCAACGCTTGAGGAACGCGATCAGCTTCGCCGGGTCGTGCCCCGGTTTCTTCGAGTCGCCCGTCTCGAACGGCCCGCTGTCCTGGGTGTGCAGGACGGCGAGTCGTGGCGACAGCACCACGAACGACGGAAACCCGAGCTTGTCCGGGTTGCCGAGACGCGCCATCGCGTCCGGGTTCTTGTTCTCCTTGGAGTAGTTGAGGTGCACCAGCTCGTAGTGCGCGGCCACCTCGGTGCGGAGCGCCGCGTCCTCGGTCATGAGCCGGTCGAGCGCCCGGCACCACGGACACCAGTTGCCGCCGACGACCACCAACACGCGCTTCCCGTCGGTGGCCGCTCTGGAGGCCACGGTCTGCACCTGCTTCCAGCCGTCCACGGCCGGATCGTACGGGCCTTTGACCGTTGCGGCGCCTTCGGCGGCGGCGCTCCCCACCACGACGAACAGCCCCAGAACCACCAATGCTGCGAGACGCTTCATGGCCCCCCCCGCCGCGCGGACGCGCGGGCGCCGGCATTCTACCGCCGCCGTCCAGGCCCCCGGCGCCATCGAAACAGTGGCCTGGCTGTGGGGTGGGCGCCGAGCGACGGGGAGCTGCGGGCCGCGGTCACGCCGAGCCGCGGTACCGCACCACCAGTAGCGTGACGTCGTCCTCCGCCTCGCGCCCCGCGCGATGAGCGGCGGCCGCCCGGAGCAACGCCTGCACCACATCCTCGGCGCCGGCGCCGGCGAGCCCGCCGAGCGTGCGTTGCACCCCCTCAACGCCGAACTCCTCGTCATTCGGGGAAAACGACTCGGACACTCCGTCGCTGTAAAGCACGACCGACTCGCCGGGGGCGAGCCGCAGCGTGTCGGTCTCCCACGCGGCGTCCGGCAGCAGGCCGAGGATCGGTCCCTTGGGGGACACCAGTTGCACGGCGCCGTCGCCGCGCAGCACCGCGAGGGGGCAGTGCCCGGCGTTGGCGAGCTCGAGCGTGCCGTCGGCCGCGAGCACGCCCGCGCCCAGTGTCAGGAAACGGTTGCCCGGGTTGTGTGCGATCAGGCTGCGGTTGAGGGCCGGCAGCATGGAGGCGATCGGCTGGCCGAGCTCGTGCAGGAGCCCGAGGAGGCCCTGCACCATCGCCATGATCAGCGCCGCCGGCACTCCTTTCCCCGAGACGTCGCCCAGAGCCACCGCCAGGGCGCCGTCCTCGCGCACCGCGGCGTGGTAAAGGTCGCCGCCGACGATGCGGGCCGGCTGGGAAAAGGCGAAGACGTCGGCGAACGGGACCTGCGGCGGCGGCCGCAGCAGCGCGGTCTGGATCGTGCGAGCGAGTGTCATCTCGTGGTCGATCTTGGCCTTCTCGCGAGCCTCCCGGTACAGCCGCGCGCTGTCGAGCGCGACGGCCGCGTCCACCGCCAGCGACTCCAGGACCCCGAGGTCCTCCTGCCCGAACCGGTGGCCTTCCTTCAATCGCTCGACCATGATGCCGCCGATGACCTCGACGGTGGCCGCAAACGAGGCGTCCTTCGCCGGCCCCATCGGGCGGCGAGCGACCAGGAGCGGCGCGGCGACCGCGAGGAGCGCCCCGCGGGCCACCATGGACGTCGACGGCGACAGCTCCGCCCCGGCGTGCACGACCCGGCGCTCGGCGAGCGCCCGATCGAACAGCGAGCTGCGCGCAGCCCAGGACGTCTCCGGCAGGCCGCGCGGATGGCAGGCAACCGTCCGGCGCTCCCCGTTCTCGATCAGGATCACGCAGCCCCGATCCGCCCGCAGCAGGCGCACCGCGGCCTGGAGCACCACCTGCACCACCTCCTCCAGCACGGTCGCCGCGTTGATGGCGCGCGCGACCTCGAGCAGCGTCTGCAGGTGGCGAACCCCGCCCTCGTCGCTCCCGCTCTGCCCGGCGGCGATCTCCAGCGCGCTCGAGGCCTCCTCCGGCTGCGCCAGGTACTCGGTGCGCGGCCCCAGGCGCACCACGTCGCCGGCGTGCAGCACGGCCCGTTGCACCTTGATGCCGTTGACGAAGGTCCCTCCCGAGGAGCCGAGGTCCTCGATCACGAACTCCCGCCCGTCCCAACTCGCCTGGGCGTGCCGCCGCGACACGGTAGGCTCCGCGATCACGACGTCGCACGACGGGTCGCGGCCGAAGCGGAGCGCCGCATGCTCCACCCGCACGCGGGCCGCCGCTGCGCCGGGGTCCCGGGGGATGAGCGCAGGCATGGAAACCCACTCGCCGGTTGGCCTGTTGATCACCCGGGAAGTCTAGCAAAGAAAGAAGGTTCCGGCACCTCCCGCGGCCGGATTGACATAACCCTGTATACTCCACCCCGCGCCGATGGCGCCCGAATGAGGACCGTCACCTATTTGACCCGCAGGAGCATGTTGAAGAACGGCACGATGGCGTTCGTCGGCGGGAGCTTGCTCGCGCGTTCGGGGTGGCTCGAGGCCACCGAACTGCCGATGGTCCGGCGCGTCACCCTCACCCACCCGATGCTGCCGAAGGCGTTCGACGGCCTCCGTATCGCCCAGGTCTCCGACCTGCACGCGGGGCCGTTCATGCCGCCCGAGCGCCTCGCCCGGGTGCGGTCGCTCGTCGAGGGGCTGGCGCCCGATGTGGTCGTGTTCACCGGCGACCAGCTCGACCGCCGCCAGGTCGACGCCGACCTGTTCGTTCAGGGTTTCGCCGGCATCGACGCCCCGCTCGGCACGTTCGGCATCCTCGGCAACCACGATCACCTCGCCGGCCCGCGCGTCGCGCTGGCCGCCCTCGAGGCGGTGGGCATCACCCCCCTCGTCAACGAGACGGCCATCCTGCAGCGCAACGGCGAGACAATCGTGCTGGTCGGGGTGGACGACCTCGACGCGATCCCCGGGTGGGGGCCGAACTTCTCGGTGATCGAGCGCGGCGACGCGACGTTCCGCGTCCTGCTCTGCCATCAGCCCGGCGGCTGGCGCTCGGCGCGCGCCGCCGGCGCCGACATCACCCTTGCCGGCCACACCCACGGGGGTCAGATCGCACTCCCCTCGCGCGGCGTCAACCTCGCGCGCCTCTCGACGCCCTACGTCGCCGGCCCCTACCAGCGTGGAGAGCAGCTCCTCTACGTCTCCCGCGGCATCGGCGTCGGCGCGATCCCGCTGCGCTTCGGCGTCCCCCCCGAGGTCGACCTCGTCACCCTGCGCCGCGGCCCCGCATCCGCCGTCTAAGGCTCCGCCTCGGGCCCGGATCCTCTCGGTAACAGACTCATCCCAATCCGGCAGGACCTATCTTCCCCTGGTGGAGGCCGGCCTATCTTGACGGTACCGCGAGTTCCGCGGCGATCGCCCCCCACCGCACCGGCGGATCGCATACCCCCGCTCGCGAGTCACACAGCCTGTGGACGAATTGGACGGACTCCGAGTCCGCACATCCCGCACGGCTCCTCAACCTCTAGGGAAGCGTATAATGAGTTCTACAAAGAGGTTCGGAGGGTTTCATGAGCGTGAGCCGAAGACGCAAACCAAGCTTTCGACGCTCGGTTTGCCTATTTCCGATAGTCCGTCTAATTTGCGTTAGACGCACCTAAATGAGGATCACCTATGGAACGTCATTTTGATTTGGCGATTATGGTGTTCCAGGCTCGTCAGTTGTACGAGGCGGATATGGTCGCGGCCGCTTTGGAGGAGGCCGGTATTCGGCAGATCAGAAAGGTCGAGGGCAGCAGAGCGGGTTCTCTTTACCGCATCTTCGTTGCATCCGAGGTCGAGGCCCAGGCTCGGAGTATTGTCGCAACAATCTCTGCGGACGAGTGGGCGAAAGTGGGCAAGGCGCCGTCGGAGCGAGTGGACCGTGCGAGGCCACAGCTGAGGGCGATCGCGGTAGCGGTCTTCGTCATCGTTGTGGTCGGTGGCTTCGCTCTGGTAGTCCTTGGGTGGCTTCGGGCAATGCGAGGGCACTAATGGCTAGCCGTGCCAGCTGGGCGTCTAACAGGCACTTGCAGCCGGCACGCCGGCCGGCCAGCTTGTCCAGCGGGCTGTCTCGGTTCATCATCGTGCCATGGCAAGGTCCGAAGGGTTAGCCGGCGTGCCGCTGAAGCGCAGCGTTCGGCGGCACGATGGAGCGCCGAACTTCTCAACGGGGACTGAAATGAGAAGCCACACGACCACCGCACTCTACGTAGTCTTGATGGCAGCCGTGATCGTCGCGATCGATGTCTTGTTCTTCCAAAACCGGTTCTGGGAACGGCTGACGGTGAACGTAGGGATCGTCCTCGTATTCGCAGCCTTCTACTTCAGATTTCTGAAACATCCATGAGCTTCGGCGTGCGGATCCAGGAGGCGTCGTACATGGGTTCGCTTGGTGGCGACCGTCCGCCTCTCATAGGCGCCGTACCGACCGTTGTCCGTGGCCAGAGCGGCCGCGCCGGCCGCATGCCGCGCAGCCTCAAGCGCCCCCCTCGAAGACGAACGCTCCACCGATAGGCAGGGCCTCCGAGCTTGGGGCGTGCAGCCGCGCCGCCGAGAGTGGGCCAGATGCTAGGAGGACGAGGCGGTCGAACCGGAGCGTAGCCGGAGGCTACGTGAGGATCCGAACCGCCGAAGGCCGACAACGCAGATGGTCCGCTATCGGCGGCGCCCCCCGGAGCGCTACTGGATCTGGATGGGGGGGAGCCACACCGGCCCAGGAGCCCCGACCTTCCCGGCGATCGCTTCCCTGACCATCGCCTCCAACCGGGCGCTGGCGTCGTCCTTCTCCAGGATCCGCTGCCACAGCGGCTTCGTCCGCGGGTAATACGTGAGCTTGACCGCCGCGTCCGGCTTCAAGCCCGCGAGTTGCTTGGCGACGGCGACCGCGTCGTCGAACGTGCCGAGCTGGTCGACGAGGCCCTTCTCCTTGGCCTGCTCGCCGGTGAAGACCCGCCCGCGGCCGATCGCGTTCACCTGCTCGGGTGTCATCTTCCGCGCCGCCGACACCCGGCGCAGGAACGCGTCGTAGACCCGGTCGAGGGACGCCTGTACGGCCTTTCGCTGCTCCGGCGTCCAGGGATCCACGGAGCTGTAGAAACTGGCGTTCGGGGCGGCGTCGATCCTCCCCCAGGTGACGCCCAGTTTGTCGTCCCAAAACTTCGTCATGTCGAGGTGGCCGGCGAAGACGCCGATCGAGGCGGTGATCGTGCCGGGATCGGCGATGATCCTGTTCGCGCCGCAGGCGATCCAGTAGCCGCCCGAAGCCGCCACGTCGCCCATCGAGACCACGACGGGGATCTTGGCCGCGGTCTTGGCCATCTCGGCGCGGATGATCTCGGAGGCCACCACGCTGCCGCCCGGCGAGTTGATTCGGAACACCACCGCCTTGGCCCCGGAGTCCCGCACCTGGCGCCAGGCGCGGGCGATCGAGTCGGAGCCCATGATGTCGCCGCCGAATACCGGCATCGGCGAGTAGCCGCTGTCGCCGCGCAGGATCTCGCCGTCCGCCACCAGCACGGCGATCGGGGTGCCGCTGGTGTTTGGACGGTCGGCCTTCAGGTACCGCCAGATCGGGACCTCCTCGAGCTTCCTCCCGTTCAAGTTCGAGCTCTCATCGACGAAGGTCTCCCAGTCCGCGATCTGGTCCACCAGCTTCTCCTTGAGCGCATCGGGCCCGAGGAACGGACCGCGCTGAATCAGGCCGGCAGCCGCGACCGGGGTGAATCCGCGCCCGGCGGCGATCCCCGCCGCTACCTGACTCGACAGAGAATCGAGCAGCCAGGTGGTCATCTCCCGCGCCGCCGGCGTGAAGTCCTTATCGGTGTAAAAGAAGCGCGCGCTCTTGTAGGCTCCGATGCCGGGAAATTCGGGGACGATCCCGAGCTTGTCGAGGGTGCCGCGGATGAACGGCGTGCGCGAGGCCAGGCCGGTGATGTTGATGTCGCCCATCGGGCCGAGCACGATCCGTCGGCAGCCCGTGGCCAGGAGGTACTGGGCGTTGCCCGGTGCGCCTTCGCCGGCGGTCTCGAGATACGCCGAGGTGGCCTTGCCGGCCTTGCCCAGGTTCTCCAACAGCCCCCGCAGCTCCTCGATCGTCGCGAACCCGGCGCTGAACTCCTGCACCTTGACCCGCACCGCCCGGATGCGCGGGTCCGAGACGGCCTGCACCAGCGCGTCACGCAGGTCGCGACGCGACAGGGTGGGGTTGCCGAAGAGGTCCCCGAACGGGGAACCCGAGGACAACTCCGGGATCGACCCGGCGATCTCGATCGTCAGGATGCTGTCGCCCGGCACGTGCCGGGTCGCGTAGTTCGCGCCGATCACGACGGCCAGCACACCGATCACCAGGATCGCGAGCACACCACCTACAGCCGCCAGCGCCTTCGTCCGCGTCGTCATGGGTTCCTCCACCAGCTCCGCCCCCGATGATACGCGACCGCCATCGCGAGGTTGCCCGGATCCTGCTCGCAGGGCCGGTCAGGGAAGGGAAGACGGAAGACGGTAGAAGGAAGAAGGCAGAGGAAAGGCAAGACTGCCTTCGTTCTCCATCTACCTTCTTCCCTTTTCGCTCTTCCCTATTCCCGGCGCTACTTGGCGTCGCGCCTTGCCACGATCTTTTCGATCTCGTCCATCGCCCAGTTCATCTGCGCCTCGAGCGCCCGGTACGGCGCCGGCGTCGCGAGGTCCACGCCCGCCTCCTTGAGCAGTTGGTACGGGTAGCGCGAGCCGCCGGCCTTGAGCAGGCCCAGGTAGCGCTCACGGGCGCCGGGCTGGCCGTCGAGCACCTCGCGCGCCAGCTGCGTCGAGGCGGCCAGCGAGGTGGCGTACTGGTAGACGTAGAAGTTCATGTAGAAGTGCGGAATGTACGCCCACTCCACGGTGACCTCGTCGGGGATGCGGACGACCCCCTGGTCGCTGCCGTGGTAGCGCCGCAGCAGCTCGCCGTAGATCTTCGTGAGCTTGGCGCCGGTCAGCGCCTCGCCCCTCTCGACCGCCTCGTGGATGGTGAGCTCGAACTCCGCGAACATCGCCTGGCGGAAGAACGTCCCGCGCAGGCTCTCGAGGTAGTTGCCGAGTAGGAAGAGCCGCTCGTCGTCGGTCGCCGCCTGCGACAGCATCCGCCGCAGCAGCAGCGCCTCGTTGAACGTCGAGGCGACCTCCGCCACGAAGATCGAGTAGTCCGCGGTCGGGTACGGCTGCGCCCGGTTCGCGAGGTACGAGTGCATTGCGTGGCCCCACTCGTGGGCGACCGTGGACACGCTCTCGTAGTCGTCGTTGTAGTTGGTCAGGACGTAGGGGTGGACGTCGTAGGCGGAACCGTTGGAATACGCGCCCGAGCGCTTCCCCGGCTGCGGGAAGACGTCCATCCAGCGCGACGCGAACCCCTTGCGGACCGTGGCCACGTAGTCGGGGCCGAGCGGTGCGAGCGCCTCGAGCACGAGCGCCTCGCCCTTGGCGATCGGGAACTCCATGTCCACGTGCTTCACCAACGGCGGGTAGATGTCGTAGTACGCCAGGTCCGGGATGCCGAGCAGCTTGGCTCGCAGCTTGAACGCGCGGTACAGCGTCGGCAGCGCGTGGTTCGACTCGCTGATCAGCGTCCGGTACACGGCCTCGGGGACGTTGCTGCCGTCGATCGCCGCATCCAGGCACGACGGGTAGTTGCGGGCCCGCGCGTAGAACAGGTCGCGCTTGACCTCGGCGTCGAGGGTGGTCCCGAACGTCCGCTCGTACCCCTTGAACGTCTTCCAGAACTCGCGGAAGACGATGATGCGGTCGGCCCGGTTGGGCAGCGCCCGGTACTTCGCGTAGCCGGCCTGGTCGAGACGCACCTTCTGGCCGTCCGAAAGGGTGACCTCAGGGAACGGCACGTCGGCGTTGGCGAGGACGCCGTAGATCGTCGAGGGCGCCGGGGTCACGAGCCCGGCCTCGGCGAGCAGCTTCTCCTCGGGCTGCGACAGGGTGTGCGCCCGCTGCCGCTCGATGTCCTCGAGGAAGAACCGGTACGGCGCGAGGCCCGGCGCCTGCTCGATGAACCCGGCGACGGTGCCGGCGGGCAGCGCCAGCACCTCGGGCGCGATCCAGGAGGAGGCTGCGGCGAACTGGGCGCCGAGCTGCATCACTTCCTGGCGGGCGCCGAGCGCCTCGGGCACCCGCGTGTCCTCGTCCGAGCGCATCGAGGCGTACGAGCTGATCCGGCCGAACTCCTTGGCGAGGCCGAAGTAGAGGTCGAGCGCGGACTGCATCGCCGCCGGCGACCGCCCGAGCGTGCCACGGTGGGCGTCGAACTCGGAAAGCCGCCCGGCGAACTGCTGCCGCGCCGCGTCGAACGCCGCCGGCGTGGCGTAGAGATCGTTCAGGTTCCAGTGATACGTTTCGGCCCCCGCACGCGGTGTCTCGGCAAACGCCGTCACGCTGTTCATGACCACCCCCAACACGAGCCCCACCACGCACATTCTCCCCATCGTCCCCTCCGAGTGTTCCAGTGCGACGCCGGGAGTGTACCTCGGACCGGCGCCGATGCGTCCCCCGAACCGACGGCCGGCCGCCCGGCGGGCGGCTGCTACACCACGAGCATTGCGTCGCCGAACGAGTAGAACGCGAAGCGCTCGCGCACCGCCAGCTCGTACGCCGCCAGCACTCGTTCTCGCCCCGCCAGCGCCGACACCAGCATCAGCAGGGTCGAGCGCGGCAGGTGGAAATTGGTGAGCAGCGCCCCGGTGCCGCGGAAGGTGTAGCCGGGCCAGATGAACAGGTCGGCGCGGCCGGCCCCGGGGAGGACGCGACCGCCGCCGGTTGCGAGCGCGTGCTCGAGGGCGCGGCACGAGGTGGTGCCGACGCACACGATCCGCCGCCCCGCGCCGAGGGCGCCGTTCAGGGCGACCGCGGCCGCCGGCGAGACCTCGTAGTCCTCGGGGTCGAGACGGTGCTCGCGAGGGTCATCCGCCTGCACCGGCTTGAACGTCCCCGGCCCGACGTGCAGCGTCAGACGGGCCGTCTCCACGCCCCGGCCGGCGAGCACGTCGAGCAGCTCCGGAGTGAAGTGGAGGCCCGCCGTGGGCGCCGCCACGGCGCGGCCAGCCCGGGCGTAGACCGTCTGGTAGCGCTCGCGGTCGGCGGCGCTCGGGCCGTGCTCGCGGTGGATGTACGGCGGCAGCGGAACCTCGCCGACGGCGGCGAGCGCCGCCTCGTCGAGCGGCGGCGAGAACTCCACCCGCCAGGTGCCGTCCGCGAGGCGCTCCCGTGGGATCGCGTGCCCGGCCGCGAGCGCGAGCGCCACGCCCGCGTGCAGCCGCTTCGCCGGCCGCGCCATCACCTCCCAGTCGGCGCCGCCGAGCGGGCGCACGAGCAGCAGCTCGGCCTCGCCCCCGCCCGGACGCCGCGCGCGCAGCCGCGCCGGGATCACCTTGACGTCGTTGAGCAGGAGCAGGTCGCCGGCGGCGAGCAGCGCCGGCAGCGACGACACCCGGTCGAGCGACACCGCGCCCGTCTCGCGGCGCAGGACCAGCAGGCGCGAGGTCCCGCGCGGCCGCGCCGCTTGCGCGATCAGCTCCTCGGGGAGGTGGTAGTCGAACTCCGCGGTCCGCACGCTGGAACACTACCACCCGACCGGCCTCAACTGGTTTTCGGGGGCTTCCTCCTGGCGTTGCCCAGAACGTCTCTCGACCTGCGCGATCCGGCTGGCACCTGCGAAGCGGCGCAGTGATGGCGGGCGGGGGTGCCCGCCCCACAGTCGCAGAGCACGGCAATGAGGTGATGCGTGGGCGCGACGCGGGATCAGAGCAAGTAGCGGTGCCCGGTCCCCGGGCGCGGACGGGGCAGAGCCGAGAGGGAGCCGAGAAGCGCGTTGGAGCCGGTCAAAAATGCGAGCAACGCCGCCGGGGTGACGGCGCCGCGCGCCGCCGCCCGCGCGGCGGCAAACACCTCGCGCCGCCGCGGGTCGGCGGCCTCGGCGAGCATGCCCGCCCGTTCCTCACGCGAAAGCATGCTCGAGTCCCGTCATCAGTTCGTCCAGCTCGCGTTGCTCGCCGAACAGGGCGAAGTACTCGCGCACGCGACCGAGGTCGAGCTTCACCCCGCGGGTCGCCGTGGCCTCGAGCAGCGCCCGGATGTCCACCAGCTCGCCGCGCCGCCGGTCCGGGTCGTTCACCATCGCCTGCACCTTGAGGCCGATCAGGTCCTCCACCTCGACGACGGGGATGCGCAACCCGAGTTCGCCCACCTCGACGCGGCGGGCGCGGTCGAGCATCGCCAGCGAGTGCGGCCGGTGCGCGTGCAGGAAGTCGATCGGGCAGAGGTGGGGCCGCGTCGGGGCGTAGTGGGAGCTCTCCTCCCAGCGGAACGTCACGGTGTAGCCGAGGTTCAGCAGCAGGCAATCGAGCCGTTGCGCGAACGCGCCGTCGATCAGCACGTCCACGTCTACGGTCGTGCGCGGCACGCCGTGGATCGCCGCGGCCACGGCCCCGATCACGGCCCACCGGCACCCCAGGCCGTCGAGGCACCGCGCCACGTCCTCAAGCGTGCACTCGAAGTTCACCGCCGCAAGCTCCACAGTTATTGTACGCGGCTCTGGGGGCCGGGGCTCAGCCCTTGGCGCGCTCGACGAAGCGGCCGTCGCGCGTGTCCACCTTGATGCGCTCACCGGTGGTCAGATACGGCGGCACCAGCACCTCGATCCCGGTCTCGAGCGTGGCCGGCTTGAGCTGAGCCTGTGCCGTCGCTCCCTTGATCGCCGGGGCGGTATCCACCACCTCGAGCTCGACGGTCACTGGCAGCTCGACGTTGAGCACCTCGCCGTTGTACAGCAGCGAGTGCAGCTCGAGCCCGTCGGTCAGGTAGCCGGCCGCATCGCCCAGGGTCTCGTGCCGCAACGTGAACTGGTCGTAGCTCCCCATGTCCATGAAGGCGAACTCGTCGTCCTGGCGGTAGAGGAACTGGACCGGCCGCTTCTCGCAGTCGGCGGCGTCCACGGTCTCGTTGCCGCGGTAGGTGCGGGCGAGCGACTGTCCGGTGCGGAGGCTGCGGGTCTTGACCTTGACCAGCATGCTGGCGCCGCGCGCGCTCGGGGTCTGCACCGCAACGTCGGTCACCTCCCACGGCGCGCCGTCGATGTCGAGGATGTCGCCGCG
This sequence comes from Acidobacteria bacterium 37-71-11, assembly GCA_002279285.1. GTDB lineage: Bacteria > Acidobacteriota > Thermoanaerobaculia > Thermoanaerobaculales > Thermoanaerobaculaceae > RBG-13-68-16. The sequence goes on along the minus strand of NCBR01000018.1, from coordinate 4,636 downwards.
CTTGATCTCGGTGGCGCCGATCATGCCGTCCTCCCCGCCCGCGCCCGTCCGGCGCGCCTGGGCCTCCGCCCGCCCAGCTCGGCCCAGCGCGGACAGTCCACCAGGTGATCGTTGACCAGGCCGCACGCTTGCATGTGCGCGTACACGATCGTCGGCCCGACGAACCGGAACCCGCGCCGGACGAGGTTGCGCGAGAGCGCCTCCGACTCCGGCGTCAGCGCCGGGATGGCCGCGAGCGTCTTGCGGGCGTGGATCATCGACGCCCCACCCACGAACCCCCAGATGAAGGCGTCGAACGAGCCGAACTCCTTCTGCACGGCGAGGAAGGCGCGCGCGTTGCCCACCGCGGCGTTGACCTTCAGGCGGTTGCGGATGATGCCGGGGTCGGCCAGCAGCTTCTCGATCTTGGCGGGCGTGAAGCGCGCGACCTTCTCGGGGTCGAACCCGGCAAAGGCGCGCCGGTACCCTTCCCGCCGGCGGAGGATCGTCTTCCATGACAGGCCCGCTTGCGCCCCCTCGAGGATCATGAACTCGAAGTGCCGGCGGTCGTCGTGCTCCGGCACCCCCCACTCGGTGTCGTGGTACGCCTCCATCAGCGGGTCCGGGGCTCCGAGCCAACAGCGCTTTCCCATCGGCGGACGATACCAGAGCCGCCACGCCGGCCCAAGCGCCCGCGCCGTGCTACCTTGACGGCCCGGCCGTGCCTGAGGAGGTCTCCCGATGCGCCGAGTCCAGCCTAACGAACTTACCCTGAAACCCTTCGCCGTCCTCGACCGCGAGTGGGCGCTGCTCGTCGCCGGACGGGAGCGGCCCAACCCGATGACGGTGTCGTGGGGCGGGCTGGGCACCCTGTGGAACCGGCCCGTGGTCACGGTCTACGTGCGCCCCACGCGCTTCACCTTTTCGCTGCTGGAGGCCCACCCCGAGTTCACCCTCAACGTCCTCGGCGAACGGTACCGGAAGGCGCTCGACCTGTGCGGCACACGCTCCGGGCGCGACACCGACAAGTGGCGCGAGACCGGCCTTGGGCAGCTTCCCGGCGAAACCGTCGCCGTGCCGCGCGTGGCCGAGGCCGAGCTGGCGATCGAGTGCCGCGTGCTCGCGACGCTCGACCTCGACCCGAAACGCTTCCTCGATCCGGCGGTCGCCAAGCTCTACCCATGCGAGGACTACCACCGCGTCTTCCTCGGGGAGGTCCTGGCCGCCTGGGCCGACGGCCGCTTCCTCGCTCGGCCCGCCTGACCCGGTGACATGACGAGGGGGTGCGGGCCGCCTCGCGCCCGTTGCGCAACGAGCACGGCGGGGTTACGGTGTCGCCAAGAGGTCCGGAGGGCGCGCCATGGAACCCCAGCCCGCGAAGCGTCTTCTCAACGAGTGCGACACGCCGACGAGGAAACACTATCTGATCCTCGCGATGTCGTGGGCGGGCTGGCTGTTCGACTTCTACGACCTGATGCTGTTCTCGTTCCTCGTCATCCCGATCAAGAAGTCGCTCGGGCTCTCCGATTCGTCGCTCTCCCTGCTGGTCGGCACCACGCTCGCGGCCACCGCGCTCGGCGGCATCGTGTTCGGCTGGCTCGCCGACCGTTTCGGCCGCAAGACCGTGCTCTCGTGGACGATCCTCGTCTACTCGCTGGGCGCGCTCCTTTCGGGTTTCGCGCAGGACGCGGCGTGGCTGGCGGTGTGCCGGATCATCACCGGTCTCGGTGTCGGGGGCGAGTGGGCGACCGGGCAGACACTCGTGGGCGAGACGTTCCCCGCCCGCATGCGCGGCCGCTTCGCCGCGGTGATGCAGACCGGCGCCCCGCTCGGCATCGCCGTCGCGTCGATCATCGGCGGGTTCGTGGAGCCGGCGCTCGCGAACGCGTTCGGCCCGGAGTGGGGGTGGCGCGGCTGCTTCTTCATCTCGGTCCTCCCCGCGCTGCTCGTCGTGCTCATCCGCCGCCACATGCCCGAGTCGGACGTCTGGCTGGAGCGCAAGCGCCTGGCGGCGCCGCAGGAGACGAGCCAGGTCAAGTTCCTGCTCACGACCCCCGATCTCCGGCGCCTCTTCCTGCTCGGCCTCGTCCTCGCCACCACCGACATGTCCGCGTACTGGTTCACCTACTCCTGGATGCCGAGGTACCTGTACGAGCACCTCGGGTCGTCGATGGGAAGGGCGGGGATCGCCCTCGGCTACCTCTCGTTCGGGGTGGTCGCCGACTGGAAGGGCCGCCGGGTCGCGTACTCGATCTACTCGGTCATCTGGGCGATCGGGCTGTTCGCCGTCACCTGGTTCTGGGGCGCGCTCGCCGTGTACCCGGCGATGACTGGGCTGTTCATGTTCCTGGTCGGGCTCGGCACCGGGAACTACTCGGGGTACGGCCCGATCTTCTCGGAGATCTTCCCGACGAGGGTGCGCAACACCGCGATGGGCGCCGCGTTCAACCTCGCCCGCGGCGTGCAGTTCTTCACGCCGCTGGTGATCACCCTGGTCGCCACGCGCTACGGCCTCGGCGGCGGGATCTCGCTCGCCGGTTTCTTCGCCCTGATCACCGGCGCCTGGGTGTGGACGCTGCCCGAGACCCGCGGCAGAAAGATCGGCGTCGAAGGTCGGTGAGCCCGACCACGCCCGATCGGGAAGCGGACGATCAGCGAGACGCGCGGTAGCGTCGCGGCACCTGCGCCACCCTGGGATTCCCGGGCGAGCCACGCACGGATATCGGCCACGCGCAATCCGGCCAAAATATCGGCTGTGATTTCCGCGCCGATATGGCCGGTCATGAAACCGAGAAACCCCGCTATATCGCGCTGGTAGGTCTCGCATGTGCTCGAAGCCGCCCGTCGCTCGCCCGCGAGCCACAGGGCAAAGCCCTGCAGCAAGCCCGCTTGAGGGGGCGGCGTGCCGGTCAACCGATCGATTGCCCGGTTTTCGCCCAATCGGCGAGGAAGTGGGCGAGGCCCTTGTCGGTCAGCGGATGGGCATAAAGCTGCTTGATCACGCTGGGCGGAATCGTCGCCACATCGGCGCCCATTTTCGCCGCCTCGATCAAGTGAATCGGGTTGCGGATGGAAGCCACCAGCACCTCGGTCTTGATATTCGGGTAATTGGCGTAAATCTGCACGATATCGGCGATCAGATCCATGCCGTTCTGGCCGATATCATCCAGCCGGCCGACGAACGGCGAGATGAACGCCGCCCCCGCCTTGGCCGCCAGCAGCGCCTGCGCCGCCGAGAAGCACAGGGTCACGTTGACCATCACGCCGTCCTGGCTGAGCGTATGGCAGGCGCGCAGCCCGTCCTGGGTCAACGGTACCTTGATCGTCACATTCGGGGCGATTTTACGCAGCACCGCCGCCTCTTTCAGCATCTGCGTATATTCGGTGGCGGCCACCTCGGCGCTCACCGGGCCGGGGACAATCGCGCAAATCTCGGCGATCACCTCCAGTATGTTGCGGCCTGATTTCGCGATGAGCGACGGATTCGTCGTCACGCCATCAAGCAGGCCGGTGGCGGCCAACTCACGGATTTCAGAGATCTCAGCGGTATCGACGAAGAATTTCATGGGTCACTTTCCGGTGTGTGGAGTCTGGTGCAAAGCATATAGCATGGAGCCCCCAAGTCTAAGCAACCGCGTCAGCGTTTTGCTCCCATATCCGTTTGATACGCCCTTTACCTACGCGGCGGACGAAGCCCTGCCGCCCGGCACTCTGGTGCGCGTGCCGCTGGGGGCGCGCATGGCCGTGGGCGCGGTGTGGTCAGACCCGCCTGACCAGGGGGTGAAAACCAGACCCATCGCTGAAATCCTCGCCTTTCCGCCGCTGCCCAAGCCCTTGATGGACTTCATCGACTGGGTCGCCGGCTACACGCTCGCCAAACGCGGCGAGGTCCTGGCTTTGGCCCTGAAGGAGAGCCTGCTCGCCGCACCGCCCAAGCGCGGCAAAGCCTTCACCTTTGGCGAGGCTGACCCGGCGCACCCTGGCCCCACACTCTCCGCCGCCCAGGCCGCCGCCGCCCAGGCGTTGCGCGACTCCGCCGCAGCACAAAAATTCAGCGTCACCCTGTTGGACGGCGTCACCGGCTCCGGCAAAACCGAGGTCTACCTCGAAGCCGTAGCCCAGACCCTGCGCGCAAACCGCCAGGCGCTGGTGCTTTTGCCTGAAATCGCCCTCTCGGTGCAGTTTTTGCAACGCTTTGAGCGCCGTTTTGGCGCCGCCCCGGCCGTGTGGCATTCAGAGCTGACACCTGCGGCCCGCCGCGAGACCTTGCGCGCCGTGGCGCAAGGTCGCGCCGATGTCGTGGTGGGCGCGCGCTCGGCGCTGTTTCTGCCCTTCCCGGCCCTTGGGCTGATCGTGGTGGACGAGGAACACGAGAGCGCCTTCAAACAGGAAGACGGCGTGATGTATAACGCGCGCGACATGGCGGTGGTCCGCGCCCGCCTCTCCGGCGCGCCCTGCGTGCTGGTCAGCGCCACGCCCAGCCTGGAGAGCGTGGAGAACGCGGCATCGGGCCGCTACACCCGGCTGGATCTTCCCGCCCGCCACGGCGGCGCGGTGCTGCCGCGGGTCAGCGCCGTTGACCTTCGCGCCCACCCGCCCGAGCGCGGCAAATTCCTCTCCCCCGTATTGCTGGAAGCCGTCCGCGAGACCCTGGCGC
>NCBR01000364.1 GCA_002279285.1 Acidobacteria bacterium 37-71-11 | reverse complement strand
CACGCGCTCGGCTCGCTCGATGACGTCCTCGCCGCCGACGGGCGCGGCCGGCGGTGGGCCGACGAGGAGATCGTGAAATTCCCCCGGGCCGCTGCAGGTTCCAAGTGAGGATGCGGATCGTCCTATGCTCCTGAATATCGTTGCCCTCGTCATCGTGCTCGGCGTGCTGGTCCTGCTCCATGAGGGCGGGCACTTCGCGCTGGCGCGCGCGCTCGGGGCGCGCGTGTCCGTTTTCTCGTTCGGCTTCGGCAAGCGGCTGCTCGGCTTCGAGCGCGGCGGCACCGACTACCGCGTCAGCCTCATCCCGCTCGGCGGCTACGTGCGCATCCACGGGCTCGGCCCGGACGAGTCGGACGTCGTCGGCAACGCGGACGCGACCCCCGAGCCGCTGCTGCCGCGCTGGCGGCGCACCCTGATCCTGCTCGCCGGGCCCGGCGCCAATCTGGTCGGGGCGCTCGTCTTCGTGACCGCCGCGTTCGTGATCGGCGTGCAGGTCTCGGCCATGCAAGACAAGCCGCCCCAGGTCGCGTGGGTGGACCCCGCTTCGCCCGCCGCGGCGGCGGGGGTCAGGGCCGGCGACCTCGTGCTCGCGGTGAACGGCAAACCGGTGAAGACGTGGGAGGACCTCAACCTGGCGACGATGGGCTCGCCCGGGCGGGCCCTCAAGCTCCGCATCCGCCGCGGCGACCAGGTGCTGAGCGTGCCCTTGACCCCGCGCCCGGTGACCCGCGACAACCTCGGGTACGCGGGTCTCGCCCCGGAGCTTCCGGCCGAGGTGCCCGGCGTGCTCCCCGGCAGCGCGGCCGAGAAGGCGGGCCTGCGTGCCGGCGATCGCATCCTCGCGGTGAACGGCGAGGCGGTGCGCCACTTCTTCGACGTCATGCGCCTCGTCGGCGCGAGCCCGAACCGCGAACTCACACTCACGATCCGGCGCGGCGCCGCGACGCTGACCATACACGCCACGCCCCGCGACGTGGACGGCCAGGGCAAACTCGGGATCCCGGCGCCGAACCCGACCGTGCTGCGGCGCCTACCGCTGCCGGCGGCGTTCGCCGAGTCGGTGCACGAGAACGTGCGCATGACCCGGGAGACGTTCGCCGTGATCGGCCGTATGCTCTCGGGACGGACCTCCATCAAGCAGATGTCGGGCCCGATCGACATCGCGCGCTTTTCCGGCGAGGCGGCGCGCTCGGGTCCGGTCTCGTTCATCTACCTGTTGGGGGTGATCTCGCTCCAGCTCGGGATCTTCAACCTGCTACCGATCCCGGTGCTCGACGGCGGCCATCTCGCGATCATCGCGGTGGAATCGGCGTTGCGGCGCGATTTCTCCGATCGCACCAAGGAGCGCATCCTCAACACCGGCTTCTGGCTCATCATCGCCCTCATGGTCGTCGTCATCTTCAACGACATGGCGAAGAACTTCCCGTTCCTCGACCGCCTGGTCCCCGGCCGCCAGTAGCGCCTCCACTCTGAGCGTGTCGATTCTTCACCGCCGGCAGCCGGAAGCGGAGTCTTGCTTGCCGGTCCCGCGGGTGGCCGGATGCGGGCCCGGGCGCCCCCGCGCCCGAGCCCGCATGCTCCTGTGCCCGCGACCGGACAGGGCGAT
>NCBR01000363.1 GCA_002279285.1 Acidobacteria bacterium 37-71-11 | reverse complement strand
CCGTTGGGCCTATCGCAAGGCGCGCGAACCCCGCCGCACCGGAGCATAGCCGGAGGCTATGTGAGGATGCGAGCGGGGCGAGCGCAACGCCGCGAGAGGTCCGACGCCGGCGGCGCCCGCCGGCACAACTACGCTTGCTGGTCCGGGAGGGGCGGGGCGGCTCGAAACACCCGCCCCTTCCCCGCCGCCTTGGCCCGGTACAGCGCCGCATCGGCGCGCGCCAGAAGCTCGGTCCCCTCCTCGCCGTCCTCCGGGAAGCAGGCGACGCCGGCGCTCGCCCCGAGGGTCGCGTTGGTTTCTGCTGAAGAGTCATTTTACTACTCGCAACTTTCCCTATACTTACGGTATCCACATCATTACTGACTCGTCCCCTCCCAGACGGCCGACGGTGTCGGAGGCGCGCGCCCGCCCCTGCAGCGCCGTGCCGACTGCGGCGAGCGCCTGATCGCCGGCGGGGTGGCCCCAGGTGTCGTTGTATTCCTTGAAACCGTCGAGGTCCACCATGATGACCGCGAGCGGCTGGCCGCTGCGCCGGCAGAGGGACAGGTACTTGTCGAGCTCGCGCTCGAAGCCCATGCGGTTCTCGACATGGGTCAGCGGGTCCTTGTGGGAGATGTTGAGCAGCAAGCGGTTGGCCTGCTCGACCTGACGCGTCCGGTCGCGCACCTGGCCGTCGAGTTCGGCGGCGATGCGGGCCTGCTCGGCGCGGGTGCTCTCGAGCTGTTCGGCCATCAGGTTCACTCGTTGCGCGAGACGGCGCATCTCCTCCGGGCCGTGGACCGGGTGGCGCGTGGCCAGCTCGCCGCGCCCGATCGCCGCCACCGTCTCACCGAGCTCGTCGAGGGGGTCAGTGATCCGGCCCGCCGCGAGCCAGGCGAGGAGCGCGGCCAACGCCACGAGCCCGGCGGCAAAGATCAACGCCCTGACCCGGAACTGCCCGAGCGCGCGGTCGATCGGCCGCCGGTCAACCGCGAGCCAGAGTCCGCCCAGGTCGTCCCCACCGTTCCGGATCACCTGAAAGCTCGCCTGGACACTGACACCGCCGAGCGTGAGTGCAATCTGGTCGTCGTCACCGACCGGCCAGGCGCCGAGGACCGGCCCCGGCGGCGTTGCGACGGGCTCCGCTGCCACGACTCGCCGATTGTGGTCGAACACGACGACGAGGAGAGCGCCCCCGCGTTCCGCCGCCCGCCGAATCGTCCGGACGAGGGCCTCGTGGTCCCCGGCCGCGAGCGGCGGCTCCAAGCGCTCGGCCATGCTGACGGCCACAGTGCGAGCGGCGCGCGCGATGGCGTTTTCGGCCTCTCCCGTCCCGAGCAGGTCGGCTGCGAGAAGGACCGTGGCGACCGCCACAGCCGTACCGGCCGCCGCCATCACGGCGATTCGAACGCGCAGTGGACCCCAGAGTCTCAACGCCATTGTCTAAGTGTAAGCCAACGGCAACCCAATTGTGCAAGGGGTCGAGGAGCGGCGGCGCGGCGTTGCGTGGCACAATGGACAGATGGACGAGTTCGTTCACCCCCTTTCCGGCCGGTACGCCTCGCGCGCGATGCGGCGGCTGTTCTCGCCCGCCGTGAGGTTCGGGTTGTGGCGGCGGTTGTGGCTCGAACTGATGCGCGCCGAGCGCGACCTCGGGGTCGCGATCCCGGCGCAGGCGCTCACCGAACTCGAGGCCCACCTCGAGCCGACCGCGGCCGAGCTCGCCCGCGCCGCCGAGATCGAGCGCGAGACCCGGCACGACGTAATGGCGCACATCCGCGCCCTTGCCGAGGTCGCGCCGGCGGCGGGCCCACATCTGCACCTGGGGGCGACCTCGTGCTACGTCACCGACAACGCCGACCTCGTCATCCTGGCCCGCGCCTCCGACCTGGTCCTCACGCGCGGGACGGCCACGGCGGCA
>NCBR01000017.1 GCA_002279285.1 Acidobacteria bacterium 37-71-11 | reverse complement strand
TGAGGGGGTGGGTGGCCAAATCCGCCCAGGGGGCGGAGGCCGATTGGGCCGGAGCGTGCGGGTCCCGAGCGGCCAGAACGGCGGGTGGAAACGCCGGTCCTGAGCGAAGGGAGGGGAACGGCGAGGGTCCGCCCGCCGCTCTGGCCAGCTCGGTCGCACGCGCAGGCGGGTCGGAGGGCGGCGCTCGATGCGCCGCCCGAGCGACGACGGCCGCAGCCCGCGGGGCAAAACAAACAGGCCTCACGCAGTGAAGAGAAAGCCCGGGGTGCCCGCGTCCGGCCACCCGTGGGACCGGATCGCGAAGGATGAAATGGTGGTTTGTCGGAGCAGGTGAGGGGCATGAGAGCTCATGCGGAGTGTCGGGATGGCGAGAGTGTCGCTGCAAAGGGACGCAGCGTCACCGAAACACGCGGGCCTCGGTCTCGGACCGGCGTACGATGTGGGTCGATTCCGGCATATCGATTGCTTGCATCGAAGTTCATGGGGGTGAGCTGATGAACGTGAAGGTTTGCGTCGCCCTCGGCATGATCCTGGCGGCCGTCGCAGCGGTCGCTCAGGTCACGCCGGTTCCGCCGACCTTCGTGAGCGACGTGACGGTCAACAATGTGACCGTGGACGTGAAGGTCGTGGACTCCCGGGGCGTTCCGGTGGCGGGGCTGCGCCCGCAGGACTTCCGTCTCTTCGAGGACGGCAAGGAGCAGAGCCTTACCAACTTCCTCGCCGTGACCGGAGGCCAGGTCGTCGAGTCTCCCGACGCCGCGGTCGTGGGCCAGCCGGAACCGCGGCAGGTCGTGCTCTTTTTCGATCTCTACCAGCTCATCGAACCGGACAAGCGCGCGGTGGTCCGGTCGCTGCAGGACGCGATTGCGGCCGGGTTGCCGCCTGCGCAGACGATGGCCGTGGTGAGCTTCGACGGCAGGCTGCGGGTCCACACGCCGCCTACCTCGAGTCGCGACAAGCTCCTGGAGGCCCTCGAGGCCGTGGACCGCCTCCCGGCGACCGGGCTGCAGCGCCAGATCAAGCTGTCCACGTTCAGGGTCGACGAAGCCGGCGGGGGGCGCGGTTACGGCGGGTACGAGTACCGCCGCACGCAGAACGAGGAGTACTGGAACGAGATGCGGCGGATCGTCGGAACTGTGCAGAGCGCGTTCGCTGCGGCGCTCGACCGCTTCGCCGTGGCGCCGGGCGCCCGCAAGGTCGTGGTGCTGATTTCGCCCGGGTTTCCGCGGGTGGAGAACGTCCCGATCTACAGGCTGTACGACTTCTTCCGCGAGACCTCGCCCGCCGAGTACCGCAACGTGGGGTTGATCGAGCACGCGGCGCAGCTCGCGAGCGAGCTCGAGTACACGATGTACACGCTCGACCCGTCGGGAGTCCCCGCCAACGACGTGGACGCCAGCCACGGCCGGCCGCCCAGGTTCGCCGACGTTGCCGACGTGCGGTTCTGGCGCGAGGCCGACCGCAAGGAAAACCTGATCCGGGGGGCCCAACTCACCGGCGGCGAGGCGATCTTCACCTCCGATGCCGGCGCGGCGCTCGCTGACCTCGAGCGGCTCACCGCCAACTACTACTCGGTGGCGTTCCAGCCCGGCCACGCCGGCGACGGCAAGGAGCACACCCTGCGCGTGGAGGTGAGCGGCCGCCCCGGGCTGAGGCTCGCCTACCGCACAAGTTACGTGGACCGGCCTGCGGAGCAGCGCGAGGCCGAACGGACGCGCGCGGCACTACTGACGGGCGAGACCGCGAACCCGCTCGGCGTCGAACTCGTCCTCGCCAGGCCCACCAGTAAGTTCCACTTCTCCGCCCAGAGGATGCGGCTGTACCGGATGAACGCCGAGCTGCGCATCCCGTACGCCCACCTGACAATGTTGACGCGTGGGGATGTGGCCTGGGGACAGGTACAGGTCGTCATCCTGGCCATCGACGAACGGGGCAACCTCTCCGACCTGGCGCGCCGGCGCATCCCCATCGAGATCTCGGCGGCGAAGCTCGAGGAGGCGAGGCGGCGGGGCTACTTCGCCTACCGGTTCGTGCTCGAGGTGGAGGGCGGCAAGCGCTCGGTGCGGGTCGGCGTAGACGACGTGCTGGCGCACACGACCTCGGCCGTCGTCGCCGACCTCGACCTGTGAGGTTCTCCCTGGGTGGTCGGGGAGTGCCGGCGTCTTTTGCTAGACTCGGAGAGTTGGAGGACCGCTTGCACACGAGAGCGAAGTCGCTGCTGAACGTCCCATTCCTGTTGCTGGCCGTGGCCATGTCCGCGCAGGGCACGCCGCCGGCCGAAAACGTCGCGGTCGAGAAACCCCCCGCTGCCAAGGCCCCGGTCCGCCAGATCGGGGGGCTCCGGTTCCTCGACGTGTCCGAGCTGACGGTCGTGAACGTGGACGTGTCGGTGTCGAACAAGAAGGGCCCGGTGCTCGGCCTGAGCGCCGGCGACTTCGAGGTCTACCAGGACGGCAAGCCGCAGCCGCTGACCAACTTCGCCGCGTTTACCCGGAAGCCGGAGAGCAAGTCGGCGATGCCGGCGACGCCCGTCCCGGTGATGGCCGCGGGGACCCCGACGGCGGCGCCCGAGGCGCCGCCGGTCGCGCAGCGCGAGCCCCGCTTCATTGCGTTCTACGTGGACAACGAGAACCTCATGCCGTTCAACCGCAACCGGGTCATCACGAAGATGGCCGACTGGATACGCGACAACCTGACGCCCCCCGATCAGGCCATGGTGGTCTCGTACCAGCGCAGCGTGAAGATCCTGCAGCCGTTCACCTCGGACCCGGACGAGATCGCCGCGGCGCTGCAGTCGGTCAGGAGGTACGTCGGTGGCCGCTCCGACCTGATCAACAGCCGCAAGCGGGTCGAGGACTACATCGCCCAGAACTCCGGGCAGAACTCCGGCAACGGCAACGCGTACTACGAGGCGATGGACGAGGCGCGCGGCTTCGCCCGCGAGCAGCGGAACAACCTGACGTTCACGGTGCGAGCGCTGCAGGACCTGGTCAGCATGATGGGCGGCCTGCCGGGCAAGAAGTCCCTCATCTACCTCTCGGACGGTCTTCCGATGACACCGGGAGCGGAGCTGTTCTACTCGATCCAGGACGCTTTCAACACGCCGAACTCGATCTCGGAATCCCGCGAGTTCGACTCGACCGACCTGTTCGACAGCCTGGTTCGGACGGCCACCGCGTCGGGCGTAACGTTGTACACCATCGATGCCCGGGGGCTCGAGTCCGACCTCGGCATCGAGGCGGAGAACCGCCAGGCCCGCTCCTCGCTCGCCGCCGCGATCGCCACGAGCAACTACCAGGATTCGCTGGTCTACATGGCCGACCGGACGGGAGGGATCGCGATCCTCAACGCCAACGACCCGACGCCCGGCCTCGAGAAGATCGCCAACGACATCGATACTTACTACTCGCTCGGGTACCGGCTCATCCCCTCCGGTGAGGATCGCATGCATCGCATCGCGGTCAAGCTCAAGCTCAAAGGCCACCCGGAGTACAAGCTCGTCTACAAGCGCACCTTCATCGAGAAGTCGCTTCCAACCCGCATCGGCGACCGCGTCATGAGCGGTCTGGCGTTCGACCTCAACGACAATCCGCTCGGCGTCGAGCTCAAGGTCGGCACCCCCGCGCCGGCCGACAACGGCCGCTGGACGCTCCCGGTCGAGGTGGGCGTGCCTTTCGACAAGGTCGCGCTCATCCCCGACGGCGAGGATCTTATCGGCTATGTGATGGTCTACTACGCCGCCCGCGACGACGACGGCAAGCAGTCGGACCTGGAGCACACCGAGCATGCGATCCGCATCCCGGCGGCCGAGTATCAGAACTCGCACCGCCAGCGGATGACGATCTCGACGTCGCTCCTGCTCAACCCCGGGAGGTACCGGATTTCCGTCGGGGTGCGGGACGAACTCACCAACCAGGCCGGATATGCGCTTGCAAGGGCGTCCGTTCACCCGGAGGACCAGCAGTGACGCGCGCCGCTGCGGGATGCGCGGCGCTCGTCGTCGCGCTGGCCGTGGCCTGCGCCCCTGCCGCTGGAGACGTTGCCCCGACGCCGTCACCGGGCCCCGCCGCACGCGTCGGACGCGCGATCGACCACGCCTGGGACCAGGCCACCGACAGCGTCGGCGAGGCTCTCCTGGTGGTGCGGGTCCGCGTGGCGTTGCTCGATCGCCTCAAGGAGGACGGGTTGCGCGTGTCGATCGCGACGCACGACGGGGCCGTTGAGCTCTCCGGTGCGGTGAAGAATCGTTCCAGCGTGGAGCTGGCGACGCGAGCTGCCGCTTCGGTCAAGGGCGTGCGCTCGGTTCGCAGCCGGGTGACGGTGGCCGACGGCACGCAGGGGCCGGAGCCGCCGGTGGCGCGCGTCGTCGGGAGCGTCGAGCGCTCGGTCGGGGACGCGCTGCTCGAGGCAAGGATCAAGACGCGCCTGCTGGAGCAGCTCGGCAAGGTGGCGTTCAAGGTCGATGTGGACGCCGCCGACGGCATCGTCACCCTCTCCGGCGGGGTGCCGGACGCCGCCCGCAAGCGGCTTGCCGCTGGCATCGCCCGGGCCACCTCGGGCGTGAAGGACGTCCGCGACGGGCTGAAGGTCCAGCCCTAGGGGCGTAGAATCAAACGAGCCGCCAGGCGCCAAAGGCCAGGGAGGAACCCCCCATGGACGTCAACCTCGAGACAGATTTCTTGCGGGTCACGGAGATAGCCGCAATCGCCGCGGCGCGCACCATGGGCTACGGCGACCGCAAGCACTCGGACAAGATCGCCGTGGAAGCGATGCGCCACGAAATGGACACCCTCGCGATCAACGGGAAGATCGTGATCGGAGAGGGCGAGCGCGACAAGGCCCCGATGCTGTACGTCGGCGAAAGGGTCGGCGCCGACAAGGACGGCAGCCTCGGCTACCCGGAGATCGACATCGCGGTGGACCCCCTCGAGGGGACGAACCTGTGTGCCACCGGGTCCAACAACGCCATCGCGGTGCTCGCGGCGGCGAGCAAGGGCGGGCTGCTGTACGCTCCCGACATCTACATGCAGAAGATCGTGGTCGGTCCCACCGCTCGCGGCTGCATCGACATCGACGCTCCGGTGAAGGACAACCTGGCGCGCATCGCCAAGGCGTTCGAGCGCGACGTCGAGGACCTGACGGTGGTCGTGCTCGACCGCGCGCGCCACGAGCAGCTGATCTCAGAGATCCGCGCCGCGGGCGCGCGGGTCAAGCTGATTTCGGACGGCGACCTGTCCGGCGGCGCGTCCACAGCGATCCGTGGCACCGGCATCCACGCGCTGATGGGCATCGGCGGCGCCCCGGAGGGCGTCATCACCGCCGCCGCGATCCGCTGCCTGCACGGCGAGATGCAGGGCCGCCTCGTGGTGCTCGAGGACTGGCACCGGCGCCGCCTCGACGAGATCGGTATCACGGACCACAACCACGTCTACACCGAGAAGGAGTTGGCCTCCGCGGACGACGCCCTGTTCGTGGCCTCGGGTGTGACCAAGGGCGACTTGCTCGAAGGCGTGCGCCTGTTCGGCGGCGGGGTGCGCGTGGCCTCGGTGATCATGTCGCTTGCCACCCGCACCGTCCGCTTCATCGACTCGGTCTACATGGAGGAGGACGGCATCCTCGAGGTGATGAGGTGAGGCCGGACCGCCTGCCGCGCTGAGGCCGCCGCTCGAGCGCCGGACCCGGGGTCCGGGGTAGAATGCCGCGTCGCCGGGCCGAAGGGCCGGCGACGGCCCGAAAGGAGAGGTGTCACGTGTCAAGCCCACTCGATAAACTTGAGCCGCGCCTGGTCTGGAAGCACTTCGATGCCATCCGTCAGATTCCGCGCCCGTCGAAGCATGAGGAGAAGATCGCCGAGCACGTCGTCGGCTGGGGAACGTCGCGCGGGCTCGCGACCAAGCGCGACGGCGTCGGCAACGTCCTGGTCAAGGTGCCGGCGACGCGTGGGCACGAGAAGGCCCAGGTGGTCGTACTGCAGGGTCACCTCGACATGGTCCCCGAGAAGAACTCCGACGTGGCGTTCGACTTCGAGAAGGATGCGATTCAGGTGCGGGTCGTGGGCGACTACGTCTACGCGACCGGCACCACCCTCGGCTCGGATAACGGCATCGGGGTCGCCACCGCGATGGCCGTCGCCGAGGACCCCAAGGCGGTGCACGGGCCCCTCGAGTTGCTGTTCACGATCGACGAGGAGACCGGTCTCACCGGCGCGATGCAGCTCGATCCCAAGCTGCTGACCGGCCGCACGATGATCAACCTCGACACCGAGGAGGACGCGGCGCTCTACATCGGGTGCGCCGGCGGCGCGGACACGCACGCGACGTTCACGGTGACTCGCGAGGACGCCCTGCCGCAGACCCTGCCGGTGCGCATTTCGGTGCGCGGCCTGCGCGGCGGCCACTCCGGCGTCGACATCCACGAGAACCGCGGCAACGCCCTCAAGTTCCTGCTGCGGACGCTGGCCGCGGTCCGGAGCGGCGGCGTCGAGTTCGGGATCGTGTCGATCGCGGGAGGAAGCAAGCACAACGCGATCCCGCGCGAGGCGGACGCGGTCGTGCGGATCGCCGCCTCGAGCGAGGGCGCGGTGCAGGCGGCTGTGGGTGACTGCGCGCGCGTCCTCCGGGAGGAGTTCGGCGAGATCGACCCCGGCCAGCGGCTGGAGTGCGTCACGCTCGAGGACCGGCCGGACAACCGCAAGGTCTTCATCCGCTTCGACAACGATCGCATCGTCGACGCCTTGCTGGCGTGCCCGCACGGGGTGCTGGCGATGAGCCGGGCGGTACCGGGCCTGGTCGAGACGTCGAACAACCTCGCGGTCGTGACGACGGAAGGGAACGCCGTCAAGGTGGTGACCTCGAGCCGATCGTCGGTGATGCCGTCGCTCAAGGCGACCACCGAGCAGGTCGGGGCCGCGTTCAGGCTTGGCGGCGCCGCGGTCGAGCAGCTCGACGGGTACCCCGGGTGGAAGCCGAACCCGAGTTCGCCGGTGCTCAACTGCGCGCTCAAGGTGTTCGAGCGCGACTTCGGGAAGAAGCCGGCGGTCAAGGCGATCCACGCCGGTCTCGAGTGCGGTCTGATCGGGGAGAAGTACCCGGGGATGGACATGGTCTCGATGGGGCCGCAGATCGAGTCGCCGCACTCCCCCGACGAGCGCGTGCAGATCTCGACGGTGGACAAGTTCTACCGCCTCCTCACTGCGACGTTGAAGGAACTGGCGTAAGGCTTTCGCTCGAGTTGGGACGACCCCCGGTGAGGATCGGCCCCGGGGGTCGTTGCCTTTCTGAGCCGACTCAGACGGACAGCTCGCCGCGAAGCACCGTGACCGCGCGGCCGCCGAGGACGACGCGGCTGCCGGCGACGCGGACCTGCAACGCGCCGCCACGTGCCGACGCCTGGTACGCCGACAGCTCGGTCTTCCCGAGCCGGGCGGCCCAGAACGGGCCGAGGCAGCAATGGGCGGAGCCAGTCACCGGGTCCTCGTCCACGCCGACGGAGGGGGCGAAGAAGCGCGAGACGAAGTCGTACCCCGGCGTGCTCGCCGGCGCCGTCACGATCACGCCCCGCACGCCCACGGTTCGGAGCAGGCCGAAGTCGGGGGCGACCGCGCGCACCGCGGCCTCGCTGTCGAGGAGGAGGAGGTAGTCGAAGAGGTTCTTGCCGATGTAGGCGGGCTTGACGCCGATCGCTTCGAGGAGTTTTCGGGGCGGCTCGGCTGGCTCCTCCGGCTTGGAGGGAAAATCGAGTTCGATGAGGTCGCCGCGGCGCGCCGCGCGGAGCTCGCCGCTCTTCGTGGCGAAACGGGCGGTCTCCCCGGGCGCGAGGATCCATTCCTCCCACAGGGCGTGGGCGGCGGCGAGCGTCGCGTGCCCGCACAGCGCCACCTCGACCGCCGGGGTGAACCAGCGCAAGCTGAAGGATCCCCCCCCGGGAACCACGAACGCGGTCTCCGAGAGGTTCATCTCGCGCGCCACGGCCTGCATCCAGCGTTCCTCGCGGGGCTCCGTCAAGAGGCACACGGCGGCAGGGTTTCCGGCAAACGGCTCGGCCGTGAACGAGTCCACCTTGAACGTCCGAATCCCCATGGTCACTCCTTCCCGCCCCGGTCGCTGTGTCCGCGGCCTTCGAGAATGTTGAACCGTTTTTCGTCGCGCGCGCCTAGTCCACGATGAACAACGTGGCGCCGCTCGTCGTTCTGGATCGGTGCGGTGCGGCGCCGTCGGCCACCTGGTAGCTCTGTCCGGACCGGAGGAGGTGGTGCTCGCCGTTGGCGAGTTCGGTGAGCAACTCGCCGTCGAGCACGAGCAGGACGTGGCCGCGTTCGCACCAGTGGTCGGCGAGGTAGCCGGGGGAGTACTCCACCATTCGAACGCGGACGTTGCCGGCCTGGATGGTCCGCCAGAGCGCAACCCCTGTCGCGCCGGGGTGCTCCGTGGCTGGGACGGCGCTCCAGTCCGTCGTGTGGAACCCAAAGCCTTCGAGCTTCATGGCCGCCTCACCGTCCTGCCTGCCGTCCTCGCGTCCAGTCCACAGATTTCCGGCGCGCCGTGCAACGCCAGCGGGACAAGTTGAAAGGGCAAACGTGAACCGGAAACGAACGACCACCGTATGCCGTGACGGCCAGGTGGCCCTGACTTGCCGTCCGCCTAACCATTGCCATCGTCCGTTTGACCCTCTAACCCGCCGCGACCGCCTCGCCGCAGCGCGTCGAACCGGCCTTGTCGCGCGCGAGGAACTCACGCAGAACGGCGCCGAGGCGCCGCACGCCCTCGTCGATGCGGTCGGGAGGCATGTTGGAGAAGTTGAGCCGCATCGTGTTCTCGTGACCGCGGTTGGGGAAGAACGAGCCGCCCGGAACGAACGCGACGTTGCGCTCGATGCAGGCAAGCAGCAACTCGCGGGCGTCCACACCGGCGGGCAGCTCGACCCAGAGGAAGAGGCCCCCTGTAGGCCTGGTGAAACGCACCCCGCCGGGCATCTCGCGCTCGAGTGCCTGGATCATCGTGGCACGCCGCGTCCCGTAGATCGCGCACGCCCGCTTGATGTTGGCGCCGAGGTCGTAGTCCTGGAGGTAGCGCGCCACTTGCATTTGCGCCAGGGTCGCCGTCTGCAGGTCGGCGCCTTGCTTGCCGAGGACGTACTTCTCCAGCAGCGGGCGCGCGGCGGCGACCCAGCCGATGCGCATGCCCGGGCAGAAGATCTTCGAGAACGTGCCGAGGAAGATGACGAGGCCGTCCTTGTCGAGCGACTTGACCGCAGGGAGAGGGACGCCCTCGAAGCGCACCTCGGCATATGGGCAGTCCTCGACGACGGGGATCTGCCGGCGCCGCGTGGTTTCGATCAGTGCGTGCCGGCGGGGGAGCGACCAGGTCCGGCCGGTGGGGTTCTGGAAATCGGGGATGACGTAGACGACTTTGGCCCGCGGCTCGCGGTCGAGGATTGCGTCGAGAGCCTCGGGGATCATGCCGTCGTCGTCGGTGGGCACCTCGACGAAGCGCGGCCGATACGCGCGCAGGGCGTTGATCGCGCCCAGGTAGGTCGGGCTCTCGCACAGCACCACGTCGCCGTCGTCGAGGAAGATCTTCCCCGTAAGGTCCAGGCCCTGCTGCGACCCGCTGGTAATCAGCACATCGTCGGCGCTCACCGTGGTGCCCAGGGTTTCGTTCATGTGGCCCGCGATCCACCGGCGCAACGGAGGGTACCCCTCGGTGGTGGAGTACTGCAGCGCGCGCCCACCGGACTCGGAAAGCACCCGGGCCGTGACCGCGGCCAGCTCCTCGGCCGGGAAGGTCTCCGGCGCCGGCAGCCCGCCGGCGAACGAGATCACCTCCGGGCGCTGCGTGAGCTTGAGGATCTCTCTGATCTCCGACGCCTTTATCTCGCTCATCCGCTGTGCGAATCGGACTGCCATCGAAACCTCCTTGCCGCGCCGCGGCCTCTCGGACCGCGACGATCGGGTGTGTCACACGATGGGGGGCGTTGCCTCCCCCTGGTGCATGCCGGCGCCCGGCCGGCGGGCGGCCGCACGCAACGCCCCCATCAGGCGGGCGACGCCGGGGCGGATCTCCTCCGCCGGCGGGAACGTGAAGTTGAGCCTGAGGTGGTTCGCTCCCGGCTCGTCCGGGAAACAGGCATCTCCTGGCAGGTACGACACACGCTGCTCGGCGGCCCTCGCCAGCAGCTGCGACTGGCGGATCGGGTCGGGGAAGCGGCACCAAAAGTAGAGCCCGCCCTGCGGCCTCGTCCAGGTCACGCCCGCCGGCGCCTCCTCGGTGAGCGCCTCGTGCATGAGGTCGCGCCGGCGCACGTACTCGGTCCTGACCCGCTGGAGATGGCGAACGTAATGGCCGCCCCGGATCAAGCGGTCGATGAGGAACTGCCCCGCGGTCGAGGAGTGCAGGTCCATCGCCTGCTTCGCCAGCGCGAGCTGGCGCGCGGCCGGCCGCGGCGCCGCGAGCCAGCCGATACGGAGGCCGGGGAAGAGCACTTTCGAGAACGAGGAGAGGTAGATCACGTAGCCGTGCTCGTCGAGTGCCGCAAGCGGAGGGACCGCCTCGCCTTCGTACCGCAGCTCGTAGTAGGGATCGTCCTCGAGGATCGGGACCTGGAAGCGGTAGGCCAGCTCGAGCAGGCGCCGCCGCCGCTCCATGCTCATCACCGTTCCCGAGGGGTTCTGGAAGGTGGGGAGGGTGTAGATCAGCTTCGGACGCTGACGGGCGAGCAGCGACTCGAGGACATCGGTGCGCATTCCGTCGCGGTCGGTCGGGACGCCGAGCAGGCGCGCCTGGGCGCGCCGGAACACCTGGAGCGCGCCGAAGAACGACGGCTCTTCGACGACGACGGCGTCGCCCGGTGCGAGGAACACCCGCGCCGCCAGGTCGAGTCCCTGCTGCGAGCCGGAGGTGACCAGGACCTCGGCCGGCGAATAGCGGATCCCGCGAGCGATCATGAGGTGGCAGAGGGCCTCACGGAACTGGGTCAGTCCCTCCGTCGGGCTGTGGAGCAGCATCTGTGGGCCGACCTCGGCGGCGAGCTCGTCGAACACCGCACGCAGCGTGGCGAGGGGAAGCAGTTCGGCCGCCGGCAGGCCGACCGAGAACGTGGTCACGTCACTGCGTTCGGCGAGCGCCAGGAGGTCGCGCAGGAGCGGGTCCTGCATCTCGATGGCGCCCTCGCGCACGAGCTGGCGCCACGGCAGCGGCGGTACGTCTCCGCGCGTTGCCGCGGCGCGGGTGCGGGCCAACACCGATGTCCCGCGCCCGACGTGCGAGTCCACCAGCGCATCGGTCTTGAGCTCGCGGTACGCGGCGAGCACGGTGCTGCGGTTGACGCCCAGGGCCTCGGCGAGCCGCCGCTCCGGGGGAAGACGGAACCCCTCGGGGAGCTTGCTCGACAGGATCAGCTCCCGGATCCCAGTGCTGATCTGGAGGTAGATCGGAACCGCGGACTCCCTGTCGATCCGGATGTCCACCGCCGCGCCCCTCTCGCCTGCATGCCCCCCGGTCCAGGAATTGGACCGGTCCGAACACCAGTTTAGGCCCGATTTGGCGGCTTTCAACCACCAATTAATAGCCAGCCATTACCAGCCAATTGTCGTCGTCTGGCGTAGCGAACGGCCGGAAATCGTGCGCAAGCAAATGATGAGCGAGGAAAAACGGTGTCCTTTTGTAGCAAGGAACGAATAGAAATGTAAAGACTTGCAAGCCGCCCGCGGCGACGTTGGATGGCGAGGCCAGCGATGGTGCGCGAAACCAGTGGGCGGCTCGGGACGGCGGTGAGGGCGGAAGTGGGCGCTCGGACCGGCCGGGGGAGCTGTGTCGGCCGAGAGGCCCAACGGGGCATCGCGCCACCGCCGTTGGCGCACCGAGGGCCACACAGTCCGGGTCGCCGCCCCGGCGGTCAGCTGTCTATCGGTCATCCCTGTGGTTGCGGTGGCCGGTGCGCCGGGCTTCGCGTCGGTTCGCGCCGCCTTTGCGTCGCGTCCGGCCGGCGGCCGCTTCACTTCGATGCCTCGCGCGCGCGGTCTCCTGCCGGACCGGGTCGCGCGGCGACTCGCGCTCGCATTCCCGGTTGCCATGGAGAGAGTGCGGACCCTCTCAGGCTGACGGGCACTCTTCGACCGGATGGGCGGCGACGGTGTCCAGGCCCTCGCCGACACCCGCTACTCCGCGGCGACTTCCATCGGGGCGGAGGACGCTTGCCAGCGTGGCATCGCGGCCTTCACCGTGGTCCGGAGCCCGCTGAGCTACCTGTGCGCCGCCTACGGGACGCTCGAAACGCGCCATGCGGCGGTGACTCTGATCCACGAGGCCCTGCATTACGCGGGGCTCACGGAACGCCCATCGGATCCGCTGGGTCTCAGCACCGACGAGATCAACCGGATGGTCAGGGTGTGCTGCGGCCTCTGAGGAGGCACGGAGGGAAGAGACGGCGATGGCGACGTACTTCTGCGTGTACTGCGGCCGGATGACGACGCACCTCAATATCCAGGCCGCAGCCGCCGCGGCCCAGGTGGCGCGGACGACGATGTACAAACGGATCCGGCGCGCGTTGGTCCACGCCGGTGGCGGCGGCGACTCGCCGTGGGCGACTCACGACCGACGGCGGCGATTGAACTGCGCTCTCAATGTCTCTTGACCAACTTCAGGGACACGGTTCAGGACGGGCACCGCCAGGACGGTCGTCTCATTTGCAAAGTCGACGCAATGGTGCTATATTCTTCACAGAATTTTACAAATTGCGGTGGTTTAGACAACGTGATATGCGTTCCTGAGGTGCTCGCTGCCATGGGCTTTTACGAGCGGCCGGCGGACTTTGAACCCCTGACCGCGGCGGAGGTTGATGGGCTCGTCGAGGAAAGCTGCGATCTATTGAACCGCTACGAGGAGGAGGAAAGCGTGTCGCCAACCTACTTTTGTCCCTACTGCGGAAAGGAAACCCGACACGTGAACGTCAGCAAGGCGGCCGAGGAGGCCCAAGTGACGCGGACCACCGTGTACGCCTGGATCCGCAAGCGCGAGGTGCACTGCGTGCACCGGCCGAGCGGGCGGACGTTCATCTGCGCGCGGTCGCTGCTCGTCAACGACGACTTCCACGGCCAGCCGGCCATTTAGCGGCACTGCCTCACACTGCTGCCGCCCCGCGTGCGGGATCGTTGGGTTTCGCGGCGGATCCGGTCTCGCCAAATCCCCCGCTTCAGGGCTTGCTCAAGTACTTGAGCATATCGCGAGCGGAGTTGGCCTCCGGATCGTTCGGGGCCAGCTGGAGGAAGCGCTCGAGATGGCTGCGCGCCTCAACGGTCGCGCCCTGACCGACCTCGATGACACCGAGGTAGTAGTGCGCCAGCGGATAGTTCGGGTCCACCTGGAGGACCGTGTCGAACCTCGCCTTGGCCTGGGCCATGTCGTTGGCGTCGTAAGCGTCGAACGCCATCTTCAGCAGCCCGTTGCGGGCCACCGCCGGCTCGACCGCCGCCAGCCCCACGAGCGCGTCGCTCAGCTTCTTCTTGTCCCCCAGCGCCAGGGCGGCGTTATACCGCAGCCGGATCGCCTGCTCGTTCGTGGGGTCCGTCTTCAGGACGGTCTCCGCCGCGGCGTCCGCCTCGGCGTTGTGGCCGCTCTTGAGGCCGGCCTCGGCGAGGCCGAGGAGCGAGGGCTGCAAGTTCGGATCGATCTTGAGCGCTTCCTGGAACTTGGCGAAGGCGCCCGCGTAGTCTCCCGCCCGCATGAGAGCCACGCCTTCGTTGTGGACCTTCTTGGCCTCCTCCGT
This sequence comes from Acidobacteria bacterium 37-71-11, assembly GCA_002279285.1. Classification (GTDB taxonomy): domain Bacteria; phylum Acidobacteriota; class Thermoanaerobaculia; order Thermoanaerobaculales; family Thermoanaerobaculaceae; genus RBG-13-68-16. The sequence continues at coordinate 5,400 of NCBR01000017.1, read as the reverse complement.
CGCCTGACCGACCTTCTGCAGGTCCTTGAGCGCCTCGGCGGCCTTGGCGTCGTCCTTGAGGTTGCGGTACGCCTGCCAACGCGCTTCGAGCGTTGCCTTGTCCGTCGAACCGAGCGCGATCGCCTTCTCGGCCGCCGCGACGACGTCCTGGTTCTGCCCGAGCTCCATCTCGGCCATCGCCAGCGACTCCCAGGCCACACGCATCTTCGGGTCGGCCGTCACCGCGTCCTTGAACTTCGCCGCGGCACCGGCGTAGTCCTTGGCCTGCGAGGCCTTCACGCCGGCGTTGTAGGCCTGGATCGCCGCGTCCGACGTGGAGGCCGCGGGCATCGCGCCAGGCAGGGGCGCCGACTCTCCGGGGTGCATCGTCCACTCGTAGTACTCGCTGTCGTTGGCGCGCCACTCCTGGTTGACCTCCATCGACTGGAAGCCCGCCTTGTCGAAGCGATAGTGGTAGGTCGTGTCGAGCTTGGGGAAGTCGATCGTGAACAGGCCTCTCTTGTCGGTGGTCTCCACGTCCTTGAAGCCCGGGACTTGTACCGACGTGGCCGTCACGACGACCCCCTCGAGCCCCTTCCCGTCCGGCCCGAGGACCTTTCCGAGTAACCTGCCTTCCCCTTCGGCGAACGTCGCCACGGCAACGATCCAGACCGAAGAGAGCAGCCATGCCAGTGTGCGCGGTTTGATGGACATCTCGATCGCCTCCCGCTTCCCAATTCGAGTCCTAGTCAAAGTTCAACCTCTGGGCCCGGCGAAGGTTCGAGCCCCGACCGACAAACCGGGCTCGATGGCGAAACATACACGTACGCCGGCCGTATCTTAGCGCACGGGTCGGGGCGTGGCAACCGCAGCTGAGACTTCAGTCGGGTCCGGCCCCCCGCGCCCCGGCTGGGCGTGCTGCGACGGACGCCCGCGTGCCCGCCCAAAGAGATAGAATCGTCGCCGTGAGGCGATGCCGCGGCGCAAGCAGGCGGGACGGCTCGCACCGTCCTCGGGCTGTGGGGCAACGGTCGCGTGGGCGCGATCCGCGCCGGAAGGGAGGTGGCCACCGTGCAGTGCCCTCGACAACGGGCCGCTTGGCTGCTGGGTCTGATCGCGACGGCCGCGGGGCTCGGTTGCACCTCGACCCAGCGGGCCGGCTCCGGGGAGCGGCAGACGGCTGTCACCGAGGTGTGCTTCAACGTGCGCAACGTTGACACCTTCTCTCCCCTGGGCGAACGCTCCGTCTACCTTCGGACCCTGGGCGGAGAGCGCTACCTGCTGACGCTGGACGGCGTGTACACGAGCCTGCCGTTCGCGACCGGGATCACGATCTCCAACGACTTCAGCACCGTCTGCTCGGACACCGGGGCCACGATCACGTTCATGAATTTCGGCCACCCGGTCTTCTGCCGCATCGTTCGGGTCGAATCCGTGTCGAGCAAAAGGGCCGCCGAACAGCTCGCGCAGCAGCGGCGGAACGGGCACCGGTAGCACGCCGATGTAGACTGGAAACGCCTTGAGACGAATTGGAGGGTTCATGAGGTACGTGCGCTGGTTCATGGTGCTTCTCCTGACGAGCATCCCGGTGGTGTCGTTTGCGGGCGACGTTCAGGTCCTCTGCCCTCCCGCCCTTCGCGTCTACCTCGATGGCAAGGCGGTGGGCGCGTCGAGCGCGAAGGAGGACGGCCTGTTCCTCGCAGACGTGAAGGAAGGCTCGCACGTCATCAGGGTCGAGAGGGACGGCTTCCTGCCGCAGAGCTTCAAGGTGGAGGTGGAGAAGGTCCCGATCGAGGTGAAGGTCGGGGAGTTCTCCCCTGCGCCCCAGGCCCCGCACGAAAGTCCGGCTGCTCCCGCCGAGGTCGTCCCGACGGCGGGAAGCCTCATCGTCACCTCAGCCCCGCAGAACTGTGCCTTCGAGGTCGACGGCAAGGCCGAGAGCAAGAGCGTCCCGCTGCTGCGGATCTACGACCTCGCGCCCGGTCCACACACGGTCTCGTTCAGCAAGCCGGGGTTCGGCCCCCTCTCGGGCGTCGTCACGATCCCGCCCGGCGGCGAGGTCAGCGTGCGCGGGGACCTCCTCGCCGGCAAGCTCGAGACCGCCAGCGAGGGGGAGGGCTCGCTGCGGGTCTTCTCGACGCCGGAGATCTGCTCGGTGCAGATCGTCGGCAAGACCCACGACAAGACCACGACCGTGCTGAACGTCACGCACCTCCCGGCCGGAGAGCACCGGATGGTGGTGAACTGGAGGGGCCGGCAAATGTCCTCCAACATCCTGATTACCGCCCGGCATCGGACCGTCGTGACCGTCAGCTTCATCCGGGGGGATGAACCGTTCGTCGTCAAATACGAGCCGGAGTGAGGTGGCTGCCCGCTTGTCGCTGACGTGCGGCGGCGCCGCCGCCCCGGCGAGCGGCCTCCGGGTCGAGCGGTTCGGAATCGGCGGTCGGCCGTTCGGGGAACGTACCGGCAACCACTCGCGCCCCATTTCGTAGGACGAAATGGGGACCGGCGATCGGTGCCTGACGGGCAATGCCGGCCCCGCTCCAGGTGTTCTAGTGGCAATGAGCGATCGCCAGAGGGAGCCGCCCGATCCGGCGACCGGGTCGCCGACCCGGCCGGTCGGCGGAGGTCCGGGACGCGTCAGCGCGCGGCTGCGCAGGCTCCTCGTTCTCCCTCTCGCTCTCGGGGCCGCCTGCGCGAGCTGGCCGGGGGCGTCCCGGCGGGTCAAGCTCACGCCCGAGGAGCTGCTGCGCGGGACGGCGCTCGGCGTCGCGGCAGGCGGACCGGCCGCCGTCGTCCCGGAGGCCGACGTCCTCGCCCTCAGCCCGGAAATGCGGGCGTTCATCGCGGCCCACGTCGACCGCGGGGGCAGCGATGCCCTCAAGCTGCACCAGCTGGTCACGGCGATCATGGACCCGCGCACGTTCGGGGTCACGTACGACGAGGTGACCCGGACGGCCTCGCAAACGTTCGAGACCCGGCGGGGCAACTGCCTGTCGTTCTCCAACATGTTCGTCGCGATGGCGCGCGACGTGGGTCTGAACGTCGAATTCCAGGAAGTCGATGTCCCTCCCGACTGGACGGTAGACAAGGACACGTTCGTGTTCAACCGTCACATCGACGTGTTCGTGAACCTCGGCGCCGACGGCACCCGCGTCGTCGATTTCAACATCGCCGACTTCAAGGCCAGCTACGAGATGCGGACGATCTCGGACGCCATGGCGCTGGCGCAGTTCTACAACAACGTCGGTGTCGAGCGCATGCTCGCGGGAGACCGGGCGGCCGCCGTGGCGTGCTTCCGCACCGCGATCACTGACGCGGGGAGCGGCTTTTCGTCGGCCTGGACCCGTCTTCCACACGGGTGGTCACACGCGATCTGGCGACAAGGGCCATCAGCATTGACGAATCGACATGTGAGTGGAATTTACGCGTGTGACTACAGAGGCGGGCCCTCAGGAGACCGCCTGTCTACGCCGTGGCCTTGGCCCCGGCCTTGCGCCGCGTCGTGGCCTCGATCCGCTCAAACCGTGGCGGCGGCGCCACCTGCATCGCCTTGAGATACTCGTGCTGCAGCGCCGTCAGCTCCGTGCGCTGCACGAAGCGGCCGGAGGCCGTCGCAAACACCCCACGGTGCAACCGGTCCATCTCCTGGCGTACCCGCGGCCACGTCTGCCGGCACGTCACCTCGATCAGCCGCACCAGCAGCAGCGCCAGCCAGCACAGCAGCACGTGCGCCCTGATCCGCTCCGCCTTGCGATGCTGCATCGGCCGGATCGCAAGCTCCGACTTCATCGTCCGCCACGCCCGCTCGACCTCGGCAAGCTGTTTGTAGCTCAAGGCCACGTCCTCCGGCGAGAGTGAGTCGTCGCTGGTGACGATCAGGTACTTCCCGTCCAGCCGCTCCTCGGCCTTGACCTTCGCCCGGTCGATGGCGAGCCGCCCGCGGCGGTCCTGCTTCAGGTACCGCCCCATGGTCCGATGGGTGCGCAGCGCGCACACCGCCTTGGTGTGCTCGGACCCCCCGTCCGGAAGCGCGGCGATCGCCGCCTCGATGCGTGCCAGCGTCCGCTCTCGCTCCTCCCGGTCCCGCGCCACCTGCGCCGGGTTGCGCACCAGGACGTACCGTGTGCGAGCGTCGCCCGTGCCGACGACGATCTCCTTGACCTCCAGGTTGTCCCGCACCGGCTTGAAGCGGCCGGCCCGCGACAGCGCCTCCTCGACCACCGGCTGCCCCGATCGCATGCGCTCGCCGACCACGTAGTGGGCGCCACCCCGGCGCAGCTCCCGCAGGTTGGCCGCCGACACCATGCCCCGATCCATCGCCCACACCACCCGGCCCAGCCGCCAGCCAGCAAGAGTGCGCTTGACCTCGGCGACCGTCGTCGCGTCGTTGGTGTTCCCTGGCCACGTCCAGCAGCGCACCGGAATCCCTTCTCGTGTCACCGCCAGGCCGACGATGACCTGGGCGCGGTCCGGCCGATGGTCCTTGGAGTGCCCCAAAAGGCGCAGCGGCGGGTCGTTGACCACCTGCGGGCGGGGGCGGATCGGCTCCGGCCCCAGCCCGGCGTCGGCGGCCGCCCAGCGCTGCTGCCGCTCGATCCGTTCCTCGTCGTCGTCCTCCATCTCAAGGTACGTGCTGGTGGTGTCGTACAGGAGCAGATCGACCTCGAGGTTGAACAGGTCGGCGGTGGAGAAGAACACCGCCCGCTGCAGCTCATCCTCGGCCCCGAGCAGGAGGTCCATGGCCCGGTACAACGCCTCGTCGTAGGTATCCGCCGGCACGCCGGCCGCGGCCACCGAAGCCTCGAGCCAGTCGGGCAGCGCGTGCTTGGAGCAGGGATCGAGCGCCCGGTTGGCGACCATGCCGAAGATCGCCCCCTCGACCCAGGCAGGGAGCTTGACACCCTCATGGGCCGCCACCGCGCGGAGATCGCGGTCGATTCCGAGCCGCTCCCACAGCCCGCGCAGCAGCCAGGCGGCGCCCATGGGACGGCTCTCGAGGAAGCGGACCGGCTCGCCGCCAACGGTCGAGGTGGCCGCCTTGAGCTCGTCCTCGGGGCCCAAGAAGCGGGCGATGGACCGGACCAGGCGGCGCAGGGCCTCGAGATCAACGTCCTCCCGGCGGCCGAAGTTGAAGAGGATCTCGGCCTTGGGAGTACCGCTGTTGGGATCGCGGGTGTTGTGGGCGAGCTGGACGTAGGAGGCTTTCGAGCCGTCCTTGTTGGTGCGGGTGGAGATCCGCAGGTACATGACTACACGATACGCGTGTCAATCATCCACTGTCAATACCAACGCCACGAAACGTGTGCCTACAGGTTTTAAGCTCCAACAACCCCATCCCGAAAATCAAGTCACACGAAATGCTCCACTTGCAATTTCACAGTAGGCCCACATGTGCGTTTCCGTGTGGAAGACGGG
>NCBR01000168.1 GCA_002279285.1 Acidobacteria bacterium 37-71-11 | reverse complement strand
TAGCATGCAGCCGGTACTGGGATCGCGGCGGGACGTCCGGACGTGGTGCCGGGCGCCGTCACGGACCGCGGAGGGATCATGAGGCGCACCAATCTCGTCCTGATCACGGTTCTGGGTCTTCTCGTCTCGGGCGCCGTCGCCCGCGCCGAGAAGCAGGCGTTCACGATCGCGGATCACTACCGCGTGGTCGGCGTTTCCGACCCGCAGGTCAGCCCAGACGGCCGCCGCATCGTCTACGTGGCGGGCCACACCGACCTCGCCGCGGCGAAGCAGTGGTCGGAGCTGCGCATCATGGGCGCCGACGGCAGTGGCGACCGCCCGCTGACGCAAGGGAAGCACAAGGACGCCTCGCCGCGCTGGTCTCCGGACGGCGCCAGCATCGCGTTCGTCTCCGACCGCAGCGGGGACGAAACCCAGCTCTTCCTCCTCCCGCTCGACGGCGGCGACGCCCGCCAGCTCACGACGTTCCCGATGGGCGTGGGCGACCCGGTGTGGTCCCCCGACGGGCGCTTCATCGCCGTCGCCTCCGAGGTCTACCCCGAGTGCGGCGCCGACGCCGCGTGCAACGAGAAGATCTCCAAGGCGTGGAGCGACGGCCCGCTGCACGCCCACATGGCGGACTCGCTGCTCTACCGGCACTGGACGTCGTGGCGCGACGGCACCTACAGCCACGTCCTGCTGCTGCGCGTCGCCGACGGCGCGCTCACCGACCTGACGCCGGGCGCGTTCGACGCCCCGACGTTCAGCCTCGGCGGCGAGACCGGCTTCGCGTTCGCGCCCGACTCCCGCGAGCTCACGGTGGTCTCCAACCACGACGCCGTTCCCGCCCGCTCCACCAACGCCGACTTGTGGACCGTGCCGATCGGCGCGGACGGCAAGCCCGGCGCGGCCGCCGACATCACCGCGGCGAACCGGGCGTGGGACGGCTCCCCCGCCTACTCCCCCGACGGCCGCTTCATCGCCTACCGCACGCAGCGCGTCCCCGGCTACGAGTCCGACCTGTTCCGCATCGCGGTGTACGACCGCGCGACGAAGACGCACCGCGTCCTCACCGAGGCGTTCCGCAACTGGATCGACGACTTCCGCTGGACGCCGGACGGCAAGCGCATCGTCTTCCAGGCCGAGGTCGAGGGCCGCACGCCGCTGTACGAACTCGACGTTGCCTCCGGCGCGGTCCGCCCGCTGCTCGCCGACGCCACGATCGACGCGTGGCAGTTCCTCCCCGGCGGCCTCGCCTACGCCCGCCGCTCGGTCGGCGAACCCGCCGAGATCTACCGCAGTGCCCTCGACGGGGCGCGCCGCGTCAAGCTGACGCACGCCAACGACGCCCTCCTCGCCGAGGTGGACGTCCGCCCGGCCGAGCGGATGTGGGTGGACGGACCGGACGGGCGGCGGATCGAGGTGTTCATCGTCAAGCCGCACGGGTTCGACCCGGCCAAGAAGTACCCGCTCATCCTCAACGTCCACGGCGGGCCGCAGTCGCAGTGGGGCGACGCCTACCGCGGCGACTGGCAGGTCTACCCGGGCGCGGGCTACGTCGTGGCGTTCCCCAACCCGACCGGCTCGACCGGCTACGGCCAGCCGTTCACCGACGGGATCGCGAACAACTGGGGCGGCAAGGTGTACGCGGACGTGATGGCGGTGACCGACGCGCTGGCGAAGCTGCCGTACGTGGACGCCTCGCGCATCGGCGCGATGGGGTGGTCGTACGGCGGCTACATGATGATGTGGCTCGAGGGGCACACCGACCGCTTCAAGGCGATCGCCGCGATGATGGGCGTGTACGACCTGCGCGCCATGCACTCGGCCACCGAGGAGCTGTGGTTCCCCGAGCACGACCTCGGCGGCGAGCCGTGGACGAGCGCGGAGTATCGCACCTGGTCGCCGTCGGAGTCCGTGCCGGCGTTCAAGACGCCGTGCCTGGTGGTCACCGGCGAACGCGACTTCCGCGTCCCGTACACGCAGTCGCTGGAGTTCTTCACCGATCTGCAGGAGATGAAGGTGCCGTCGCGCCTCGTCGTGCTCTCCAAGTCCGGGCACTGGCCGTCGTGGTACGAGATGGCGTTCTACTACGACCTCCACCTCGACTGGTTCCACCGCTACCTGGGCGGCGGGCCGGCGCCGTGGGACCCGGAGAAGTTCCTGCGCAACCAGGTGTTCGAGAAGTCGAAGTAGGCGGCGTCGCGCCAGTCACCGCGCCGTGGCGGCGGGCCGGCCGGCGCCGCTCCAGGGCGCCGGGTAGCTGGGGACGAGGCGCAGCGGCACGGTGGCGGCGCGCTCGTCGGTGACCGCCTCGAGCATGACGCGGCCGGCCATGTCGCGAGCGACCGGGAGCTCGAGGAGGTACAGCACCGTCGAGGTGACGTCGGCGAGACGCCCGCCGCGCAGGCGGGCGCCGGGGCGCACGCCGGGGCCGTAGAAGAAGACGAAACCGTCCGGGGAATCGGTCGGGGTCACGTGCCAGCGGCGCGGCGGCGCGCCCAGGTGGATGAGGCGCTGCCACTGCGACGGCGGCGCGAGGCCGTAGGGCGAGACGACGACGAGCAGCGTGTCCTCCCCCATCAGCAGCCAGAGCGCGCGCAGCTGCTCGTCGAGCAGGCGCGCCGCGAGGTGCAGCACGTCCTCAGGGCTGCCGGGCTCCTCGGCCGTCCAGCGCGGACGCAGGTGCGCGGCCAGCTCGAAGTCCACCGCGAGGGCGTCCACCGGGTGGGCGCGAGCCCGCCGCTGCGCGGCCGCCCCGATCGTGGCCGCGACGTCGAAGGAGCCGCGCGCGTCCGCGGCGAGGCGCGGGTCGGCGCGCAGCGCGGGCTCGAGCGAGGCCTTGAGATCGGGGTCGAGCGTCGCCGAGCGAACGGCCTGGGCCGTCGAGGGGCGTGGCACGGTCCAGGTGCCGTGCGCGTAGCTCGGCCACCCCACCAGGCCGACCTTGCGGCCGGTGGCCATCAGGATCTGCCAGAGCGTCGCGCGCTGCGGCGCGAGCTCGGGTGTGCGCCTCCACCCCCACCAGGGGAGCTGGTGCGGTACCGGCCAGGGCCCGACGAGCAGAAGGGTGACGGGGCCGGGCGTCAGCCAGGGGATGCGGTACGAGCTGCGGCCGAGGATGCCGTGCACCGCCGGGGCGCAGCCGGTCACCAGCGTCGCGAGGGTCGCGGAGCGGGTGTAGGGGTGCACGGTGCGGAGCTGGCCCCAGGCGCCGTCCCCCCAGCACGTGTGCAGGAACGGCATGTCGCCGCGCTCCATCGCGGGGAGGAGCCAGGGCAGGTCCGTTCCCTCCCACGAGACGAAGAGCAGCCGGTGCGCGGGCGCGAAGCGGGGCGGCTCGACCGTCACGGCCTCGGAGGTGGGGCGCGGCGCGACCGCCCAGATCCCCCACAGCCACCCCACCAGCACGCCGGCGGAAACCGCTGCGCGCGCCAGCGCGTGATGCCGCGGCCGCCGCCGGACCGCCTGCACCAGGAACGAGATCCAGAACAGGGTGGCGACCGAGCCGGCCCACGCCAGGGCGTGGCGGTTGTCCTTGAGCAGGAGGTCGCGGGTCTCCTCGCGGTTCCACCAGGCGGCGGCCGCAACCAGGAAGGCGACGACCGTCATCAGCCAGCGCCAGAGGCCGATGGAAAACCCCCGGCCGGTGCCGAGGTAGGGCATGAAGATCCCTACCACCTCGGTGAGCGCGAACAGCGCCCCGCCGATCCACAGCGCCCCCCAGCTCGTCCACGCCAGGAACGCGAGGGCGATCTTCAGCGGCGGCAGCGCCACCTCGGGCCAGAGCAGGAGTTGGAGCGGCGCCAGCGCGGCGCCGGCGAACGCGCCGGCCGCTACGCTGTGGCCAAGGCGGTGGAGGTGACGCATAATGGTGCTGCATGATAGCCCGTCGCGACCTGGCCGTACGCGTGGCTGCGCGCACCGACCTTTCTCCCACCTGCTTTCGCATCGCCCTCGCGACGCCGGAGCCGCTCGCCGCGGCCCCCGGCCAGTTCGCGATGGTGGCGTGCGGCGAGGGGTTCGACCCGCTGCTGCGGCGGGCGTTCTCGATCGCCGGCGTGGCCAGGCGCGAAGGCCACACACTCGTGGAGCTGATGGTCAAAGAAGTCGGGCGGGGGAGCGCTCTGCTGCGCCGCGCCCCCCTGGGCGCCGAGCTGCGCCTGCTCGCCCCCCTCGGCAACGGCTTCACGCTCTCGCCCGGCGAGGGCGGGCCGCTGGCGCTCGTTGCGGGGGGAATCGGGCTCCCGCCGCTGCTCTTCGCCGCCGAGCGGCTCGCAGCGCAGGGGGTGGCGTTCGACCTCTACCTCGGCGCTGCGACGGCGGCGGAGCTGCTGGAGGCGGAGCGCTGCCGGAGAGCGGCCGCCGCGGCCGGTGGCGAGCTCGTGTGCGCGACCGACGACGGCAGCGCCGGCGAGGCCGGCCTCGTCACCGCGGCGCTCGAGCGTCGTCTGGAGACCGGACGGCGGTACGCGCGTGTTCTCGTCTGCGGCCCGAACCCGATGCTGCGCGCGCTGGCGCGGCTCGCCCGCGAGCGCAAACTCGACGCCGAGTTGTCGCTCGAGGAGCCGATGGGGTGCGGCGTCGGAGTGTGTCTCGGCTGCGTCGTGGAGCTGGCGGACGGCCGGATGGTGCCGTCGTGCAAGGAGGGTCCGGTGTTTCCGGCCTCGCGCCTGGCGGCGAGGTGGTCGGAATGAGCGTGCGCATGGCGACCTCGGTCGGCGCCGTGCCCCTCGCCAACCCTGTCATGGCGGCGTCGGGGACGTTCGGGTACGGGCTCGACCTGATCGACTTCTGCCCGCCGGAACGGCTGGGGGCGGTGGTCTCCAAGGGGCTCTCGCCGCGGCCGCGCCCCGGCAACCCGATGCCGCGCATCGTCGAGACCGCGGCCGGCATGATCAACGCGATCGGCCTGCAGAACATCGGCGTCGAGGCGTTCTGCCGCGACGCGCTGCCGCAGCTGCGCGCGCGCGGCGCGGTCGTCGTGGTCAACGTCTTCGGCGCGCGGATGGAGGAATACCTCGAGGTCGTTGCGCGCTGCGAGCGCGAGGCCGGCGTCGCCGCCTACGAGCTCAACGTCTCCTGCCCGAATGTGAGCGCCGGCGGCATGGAGTTCGGCCACGACCCGGCGCTGCTCGAGACGCTGACGAGAAGGTGCCGGGACGCGACGCGCCGGCCGCTGTGGGTGAAGCTCTCGCCCAACGCCCCCGATCTGGTCGCGACCGCGCGCGCGGCGGTGGCGGGCGGCGCCGACGCCCTGACCCTCATCAACACCGTGCGCGCGATGGCGATCGACGCCGCCGCCCGGCGCCCGGTGCTCGCCAACGGGTGCGGCGGGCTCTCCGGCCCGGCGGTCAAGCCGATCGCGCTGCGCATGGTGTGGGAGGTGCACCGGGCGCTCCCGGAGGTGCCGCTCGTCGGGATCGGCGGGGTGGAAACGGGCCGCGACGCCGCCGAGTTCCTCCTCGCGGGGGCGAGCGCGGTGCAGGTGGGGACCGCGACCTTCCGCGACCCCGCCGCGCCGCTGCGGATCGTGGCCGAACTCGAGCGCTTCTGCGAGACGCAGGGGGTCGCCGACGTGCGCGACCTGATCGGGGGGCTGCAGTGGCGATGACCCGCGCGCAGGCGGTCGCTCACCTGGCGGTCGCGCTCGACACCTCCGAGCGCGCCGATGTCATCCGCCTGGCGCGCCTGC
>NCBR01000016.1 GCA_002279285.1 Acidobacteria bacterium 37-71-11 | reverse complement strand
CGCGCCGAGACCTCGATCGGCGTGGCCGCGGGCGTGTACTTGAGCGCGTTCTCAAGCACGTTGACCAGCGCCTGCCCGACCAGCGTCGTGTCGAGCGGGACGAGCGGCAGCGAGTCCGGGAGCCGGGTGCGAACCTCGCGTCCGGCCAGGCGTCCTTCGAGCTGTCCGAGCGCGGCGCCGATGACCTCCTCCACCGGCTGCCACTCCTTGCGGATGTTGATCGCCCCGGCTTCCAGCCGCGTCATGTCGAGAAGGTTGCCGATGAACCGGTTCAGACGCTCGGCCTGGTCGTTGATCGACTGCACCAGCTCCCGCCGGGTCTCGGCGGGAACCGATTCGGAGCCCCGCAGCAGCGTGCTCGAGGCCCCGGCGATCGCGGCCAGCGGCGTGCGCAGGTCGTGCGACACCGAGGCTAGCAGCGCGCTTCGGGTCCGTTCCGTTTCCGCCAGGAGCAGGGCGCCCTGCGCCTCGGCGGCCAGGTTCGTCCGCTCGACCGCGAGCGCGATCTGGCTCGCGAATGCTTCCAGGAGGTGAACCTGCTCGGAGTCGAGCGCAGCCCGCCCCCGGCTGATACCGATCACGCCGACGGCGCCGCGGGCGACGAGGAGCGGGAGGAAGAGCGCGGCGCTACCGGGGAGCGTCGCGGTGCCGAGGCCGGCGCGCTGGGCGTGGTCCAGGCACCACTGCGCCACGGAGATCTCCTTCGGGTCGAGGGCGAACGCCGCGTCTCCGGAGAACGCGACCTTCAGCTTCCCGTCCCGGTGCGGGAGAAAGACCGCGACCTCACCCTCGAAGACCTCGGCGAGGTGGCGGCCCGCGACCCGCACGACGTCGTAGGTCTCGCCGGCGCTGGCGCACGCGCGGCTGACTGCGTACAGCGCCGCCGTCCGCCGCTCCTGCGACCGGGCGGCCTCGGCCTGGTCCCGCACGCGGGCCGCGAGGCCCGCGATCACGAGCGCCACGGCAAGCATCACGGCGAACGTCAGGACGTACTGGGTGTCCCCGACCGCGAACGTATATCTGGGGGGGACGAAGAAGAAGTCGAACGCCGCGACGCTCAGGACCGACGACAGAGCGGCGGGTCCTCGCCCGGCCCGCAGCGCCACGATCAACACACCCAGCAGGTAGACCATGATGATGTTGGCGAGCGCGAGCCGCTCCGCGAGGAGCGCCGCGAGGAGCGTGCAGAGCGCGACCGTCAACGCGGCGGAGCCGTACGCCGGCCACCGGCTGCGGGTGTGCACCGCGACCGGCTCGCGCGCGACGTCCTCCTCGGGTTTGCCGCTGATGACGAAGACGTCGATGTCCCCGCTCCCCCGCACCAGCCGCTCCACGAACGACCCGTGCAGGAGCGTCCGCCAGCGCGGCTCCGCCGGCTTCCCGACCACCAGCTTCGTGACGTTCCGGCGGCGCGCGTAGGCGAGGATCTCCTCGACCTCGTCCCCGCCGGTCAGCGTGGCGGTCTCGGCGCCGAGCTGGTCCGCCAGCCGCATCGTCCGCTCGAGCTGTTCGCGGTCGGCGTCGGCGAGGTGGAGGTGGGACGGGGTCTCGACGTACACGGCCACCCACTCGGCCTGGAGGCGCGCCGCCATGCGCCGGGCCGCCCTGACCAGGCGGACCGCGTACGGGCTCGGGCCGACGCAGACGAGGACCCGCTCCGCGGTCGGCCACGTCTCCCGGACCGCGTGCTCGTGCCGGTAGCGCTGCATCTGGGCGTCCACCCGCTCCGCCGTGCGGCGCAGCGCCAGCTCGCGGAGGGCGATCAGGTTGCCTTCGCGGAAGAAACTCTCGGCCGCGCGCCCAGCGATCTCCGGGATGTAGACCTTGCCTTCGGCGAGACGCTTGCGGAGCTCTTCGGCGGGCAGGTCCACCAGCTCGATCTCGGCGGCCCGGTCGAGGATCGCGTCGGGCACCGTCTCCCGCACCGTCACGCCGGTGATCTGGGCGACGACGTCGTTGAGGCTTTCGAGGTGCTGCACGTTCAGGGTGGTGTAGACGTCGATCCCGGCGCGTAGCAGCTCCTCGACGTCGCGGAACCGCTTCGCGTGACGGAAGCCCGGGGCGTTGGTGTGGGCGAGCTCGTCGACCACGACGAGCGTCGGGCGGCGTTCCAACGCCAGGTCGATGTCGAACTCCTCCAGGCGCGTGCCGCGATAGGAGAGCTGCCGCCGCGGCAGGACCTCGAGGCCTTCGAGCAGCGCCTCGGTCTCGCGCCGTCCGTGGGTTTCGACCCAGCCGACCGCGACGTCGACGCCGTCGGCCCGCAGCGCCCGTGCCGCCTCCAGCATCGTGTAGGTCTTCCCGACCCCCGGCGCAGCGCCGAAAAAGACCTTGAGCCGCCCCTGCGTCTTGCGCGTTTCCTCCGCCTGCACGCGGGCGAGCAGCTCGTCGGGATCGGGTCGCCGTGGCTCGCTCATCTCGTTGGCCGTCCCCCAATTCTAGACGCCTGGCCGTCGAACCCCACTCCGCCCCCCGGTCCCCGTCCCGTCAAGCGCGAGGTTGAGCAGCAGCACGTTGACGCGCGGCTCACCCAGGAGTCCCAGCGTTGGGGCGACCTCGCGGGTCTCGACCAGCGTGCGGACGCTCGCCTCCCTCATGCCGCGCGCCCTGGCCACCCTCGGGACCTGCACCAGCGCGGCGCCGACGCTGATGTCGGGGTCGAGGCCGCTCGCCGAGGCGGTCACCAGGTCGATGGGGATCGGCCCCGTCAACGAGGGGTCCGCCGCGCGCAACGTCGCGATCCGGGTCCGTACGAGGTCCAGGAGAGCGGGGTTGGTCGGGCCGAGGTTCGAACCGGAGGACGCCGAAGCGTCGTAGGGCACGGGGGACGTCGCGGAAGGCCGGCCCCAGAAGTACCCGGGAGCTGAGAACGGCTGTCCGATCAGGCGCGAGCCGCAGGGGCGGCCGTCCACGACGACGAGCGAGCCGCCGGCCTTGGCCGGCCAGACGACCTGGGCGATGCCGGTGACGGCAAGCGGGTAAACCAAGCCCATCAGCACGTGCAGCGCGACGACCAAGACCAGGGCGGGACGGAGCTGGGAGCCCATGACTTCCCTCCTCATACCAGGTGGAGCGCGGACAGCAGCAGGTCGATCGCCTTGATCCCGACGAACGGCGCCACCAGGCCGCCGAGTCCGTAGACCAGCAGGTTGCGCCGCAGCAACGCCGCCGCCCCGACCGGCCGGTACTCGACCCCGCGCAGCGCCAGCGGGATGAGGGCGACGATGATCAGGGCGTTGAAGATCACGGCCGACATCACGGCGGAGGCCGGGGTCGCCAGGCGCATGACGTTGAGCGCCCCGAGCTGCGGGTAGGTGGCGACGAACATCGCCGGGATGATCGCGAAGTACTTGGCGACGTCGTTCGCGATCGAGAACGTGGTCAGCGACCCGCGCGTCATCAGGAGCTGCTTGCCGATCTCGACGACCTCGAGCAGCTTGGTGGGGTTGGAGTCGAGGTCCACCATGTTGCCGGCTTCCTTGGCCGCCTGCGTGCCGCTGTTCATGGCGACCGCGACGTCCGCCTGGGCCAGCGCCGGGGCGTCGTTGGTGCCGTCGCCGGTCATGGCGACCAGGCGCCCGCCGGTCTGCAGCTCCCGGATCAGGCGCAGCTTCGCCTCGGGCGTGGCCTCGGCCAGGAAGTCGTCGACCCCCGCCTCGGCCGCGATCGCCGCCGCGGTCAGCGGGTTGTCGCCCGTGATCATCACGGTCTTGATCCCCATCTTGCGCAGCTCGGCGAAGCGCTCGCGGATGCCTCCCTTGACGATGTCCTTGAGCTGGATCACCCCGAGCACGCGCGGGCCGTCCGCGACCACGAGCGGCGTCGCGCCGGACTTCGCGAGCCGGTCGACCGCCTCCTGCACGTCGTCCCCGATGCTCCCACCGCGCTCGCGGACGAACTCGGCGACGGCGTCGGCCGCCCCTTTGCGGATCGCCCGTCCGTCGAGGTCCACGCCGCTCATCCGAGTCTGAGCGGAGAACGGCACGAAGGTCGCACCCAGGCCGTGGACCTCGCGCCCGCGCAGGCTGTATTTCCCCTTCGCGAGCACGACGATGCTGCGGCCCTCCGGGGTCTCGTCGGCGAGCGACGCGAGCTGGGCGGCGTCCGCCAGCTCCTTCTCGGCCACGCCGCGCGCGGGGATGAACGCCGTCGCCTGCCGGTTGCCGAGGGTGATCGTGCCCGTCTTGTCGAGCAGCAGGACGTCGACGTCGCCGGCCGCCTCCACCGCCCGCCCGGAGGTCGCGATCACGTTGGCCTGGACCATGCGGTCCATGCCGGCGATCCCGATCGCCGACAGCAGGCCGCCGATCGTCGTCGGGATCAGGCAGACGAGCAGCGCGGCCAGGACCGTCACGGTGACCGGCTGGCCCTGTCCCGCCGCCGCGACGGAGTAGAGCGAGAACGGCAACAGCGTCGCGACCGCGAGCAGGAAGACGATCGTCAGTGCGGCGAGCAGGATGGAGAGGGCGATCTCGTTCGGCGTCCGCTGGCGCTTCGCGCCCTCGACCATGCCGATCATCCGGTCGAGGAACGTCTCGCCCGGCTCGGCGCTGATCCGCACGACCAGCCAGTCGGAGAGCACCCTCGTACCGCCGGTGACCGCGCTGCGGTCGCCGCCCGATTCGCGGATGACGGGGGCGCTCTCGCCCGTGATCACGCTCTCGTCCACGGAGGCGACCCCCTCGACCACCTCGCCATCGCCGGGGATGATGTCCCCGGCCTCCACCAGCACCACGTCGCCCGAGTGCAGCATCTTCGACGGCACCGGCGCCCAGCCGGCCCCGTGGCGGGGCTCGGAGAGGAACTTGGCGACCAACTCCTGCCGCGAGCGGCGCAGGGCGTCGGCCTGCGCCTTGCCCCGGCCCTCGGCCATCGCTTCCGCGAAGTTCGCGAACAGCACGGTGAACCAGAGCCAAATCGAGACGGCAAAGATGAACCCGGCCGGGGCCTCCCCGTGCCCGCGAAGCGCCTGCACCCAGAGGCAGGTCGTGAGGACGCTGACGACCTCGGTGACGAACATGACCGGGTTGCGCGCCATGTGGCGGGGGTCGAGCTTCTTGAACGACTCCGCGATCGCCCGCCGCACGATGGCGGGCTCGAAGAGCTTGAGGGCCTGCACTCGGCTTGGCATCGTCGCCCCCCTACCGCGCCATCGCGAGCATCTGCAGGTGCTCGACGATGGGGCCCAGAGCGAGCGCCGGGAGGAACGTCAGCGCGGCGACGAGGAGCACCGTCCCGACCAGAAGCACGACGAACAGCGGCGTGTGCGTGGCCAGCGTCCCCGCACCGGCCGGCGTCATCTTCTTTGCGGCCAGCGAGCCGGCGATCGCGAGGATCGGGACCTTCGTCCAGAACCGCCCGAAGAACATCGCCAGACCGAGGGTGAAGTTGTAGAACGGCGTGTTGCCGGAGAGCCCAGCGAACGCCGAGCCGTTGTTGTTGGCGGCCGAGGAGAACGCGTACAGGATCTCGGAGAAGCCGTGGGCCCCCGGGTTCGCCGTCGCCGCGCGGCCGGCCGCGGTGGCAACGGCGAGTGCGGTGCCCAGCAGCACGACGACCGGCGGCACCAGGATGACGAGCGAGGCCATCTTCATCTCGAACGAACCGATCTTCTTGCCGAGGTACTCGGGCGTCCGTCCCACCATCAGGCCGGCGATGAACACCGCCACGATAACGAACGCCAGCATGCCGTACAGCCCCGAACCGACGCCGCCGAACACGACCTCGCCGATCTGCATGAGCGCCATCGGGACGAGGCCGCCGAGCGGCGTGAACGAGTCGTGCATCGCGTTCACCGAGCCGTTCGACGCCGCCGTCGTGGCGGTCGCCCAGAGCGCCGAGGCGACCGGCCCGAAGCGCACCTCCTTGCCCTCCATGTTTCCGCCCCCCTGCGTCGCCGACGGGCGCTGGTCCACGCCGAGCCTGGTCAGCAGCGGGTTGCCCGCCTGTTCGCTGGCGATGTCGAAGACGGCGAACACCACGAAGATGGCCACCATCGCGGCGAGGATCGCCCACCCCTGACGGCGGTCGCGCACCATCTCCCCGAGCGTCAGGCACAGGGCGGCCGGGAGGAGGAGGATCGCGACCAACTCGAGGAAGTCCGAGAGCGGCGTCGGGTTCTCGAACGGATGCGCGGAGTTGACGTTGAAGAACCCGCCCCCGTTCGTGCCGAGCTGCTTGATCGCGATCTGCGAGGCGGCCGGGCCGAGCGCGAGCGTCTGCTCGATCACCGTGACCTTCTCGGTGACCGGGTTCCCCTTGGCGTCCTTGACCGGCGCGCCGGCGGCATCGAGCCTCGGTTCGGTCACCGTCACGGGCTCGAGGAGCGCGACCTTCTTGTACGCCGAGAACGTCTGCACCACGCCCTGCGAGACGAGCGCGAGCGCGAACACCAGCGAAAGCGGCAGGAGGATGTACAGCGTGCCTCGCACCGTGTCGACCCAGAAGTTGCCCACGGTCGTGGCGCTGCGCCGTGCGAAGCCCCGGATCAGCGCCACCAGCACCGCCATCCCCGACGCGGCGGAGAGGAAGTTCTGCACCGCCAGGCCGAGCATCTGCGTCAGGTAGCTCATCGTCCGTTCGCCCGAGTAGTTCTGCCAGTTGGTGTTGGTCACGAACGAGATCGCCGTGTTGAAGTCGAGAAGAGGGTTCACAGCCGGGAGGTGCTGGGGGTTGGCCGGAAGGGTCCCCTGCAGGCGCATCAGCGCGTACAGCGCCAACCATCCCGCGAGGTTGAACACCAGCATGGCGGTCGCGTAGCGCTTCCAGTCCATCTCGTCGCCGGCGTTCACGCCGGAGATCCGGTAGAGGAAGCGCTCGACCGGCCCGAGGACGCAGTCGAGACCGCCGGGCCGGCTCTCGTAGACGCGCGCCATGTAGACCCCGAGTGGTTTGGCCAGCGCCAGGATCACAGCCAGGAAGGCCAGGAGCTGAAGTGCGGCAAGTGCGGTCATCCCAGTCTCTCCGGTTTCAGCAGGGCGACCAGGAGGTAGACGAGCAGCCCAAGGGCCACCAACCCCGTAACCAGGTAGAGCCAGTTCATGGCGCCCCTCCACCGCAGAGGCGGCCCAACGCCCTCACCAGCCGGAGCGTGATGGAGAACAGCCCGATGACCCCGACGATGATCGCGACGTCCACGCCGCACCTCCAACGGCGATCATTCGACCACCGGCGAGGTCAAGGCCGCATCAGTGCGGGCCTCGCTGGCGTCAAGGACGTGTCAGGGAGATCCGTTCGGGCAAGCGATGGTACTCTCCTCCCCGGCGATGAGCGCTCCCGACATCTCCCCCGTCATCGACCACGGCGATGCCCCTAAGATCACCTCGCGCCGGGACCTGGCGCGGCTGGCGCTGGGGGCGCTGGGCGTGGTGTACGGGGACATCGGCACCTCGCCGCTGTACGCGATCCGCGAGTGCTTCAACCCGGTTCACGGCATCGAGTCCGACCTCGCGAACACCCTCGGCATCCTGTCCCTCGTGTTCTGGGCGCTCACCCTGGTCGTCGTGGTCAAGTACCTGACGTTCGTGATGCGGGCCGACAACCACGGCGACGGCGGCATCCTGGCGCTCCTCGCGCTGGTGATGCCGAAGCAAAACGACGGTCGGGCGCGGCGCGGGCGGCTCGCCCTGATCCTGCTGGGGCTGGTCGGCGCGGCCCTGCTCTGGGCCGACGGCATGATCACGCCCGCCATCACGGTGCTCGGGGCGATCGAGGGCCTCGAGGTCGCCACGCCCGTGTTCCGGCCGTTCGTGGTGCCGATCGCGCTCGTCATCCTCGTCGGCCTCTTCGTCGTCCAGAAGCGCGGCACGGCGCGGATCGGCGCGATGTTCGGCCCGGTCATGCTGATCTGGTTCGTGGTGATCGGCGCGCTGGGCGTCCCCTGGATCGTCCGCGAGCCGCGGGTGCTCGAGGCGGTGAACCCGGTTTGGGCGGTACGTTTCATGAGCCAGTACCACTGGCACGGGGTCCTGATCCTGGGGGCGGTCGTCCTGTGCATCACGGGGGTCGAGGCGCTCTACGCCGACATGGGCCACTTCGGGATCCGACCGATCCGGACCGCGTGGTACGTCGCGGTGTTCCCCGCCCTTTTGCTCAACTACTTCGGGCAGGGGGCGCTGTTGCTGCGGGAAGGACCGGCGGCGGACGCCAACCCGTTCTACCTGCTCGCACCGCCCGTGCTGGTCTATCCACTGGTCTTGCTGGCCACGGCGGCGGCGATCATCGCGTCGCAGGCGCTGATCTCGGGCGCCTTCTCGCTCGCCCAACAGGCCGTTCAGCTCGGCTATTCGCCCCGCCTCACCATCGTGCACACCTCCGACAAGGCGCGAGGGCAAATCTACGTACCGGAGGTCAACGCCGGGCTGATGGTCGCGTGCTGCGGCCTCGTCCTCGCGTTCGGCAAGTCCACCAACCTGGCGGCCGCGTACGGGATCGCGGTGGTGGGCACGATGGCCACGACCTCGCTGCTCCTCTACGCCGTCGCCCGCGAGCGCTGGGGGTGGGGCCGCTTGCCCGCCGGCCTGGTGATCGGCCT
Source organism: Acidobacteria bacterium 37-71-11 (assembly GCA_002279285.1). Taxonomy (GTDB): domain Bacteria; phylum Acidobacteriota; class Thermoanaerobaculia; order Thermoanaerobaculales; family Thermoanaerobaculaceae; genus RBG-13-68-16. Next base: position 8,743 of record NCBR01000016.1, on the reverse strand, counting down.
GTTCCTGCTCGTCGATCTGACGTTCCTCTCAGCCAATATCACGAAAATCCGGCACGGGGGCTGGTTCCCGCTGGCTGTCGGCGCCATCATCTTCACCGTGATGACGACGTGGAAGAGAGGCCGGGCCGAGCTGGCGGCCAAGCTCGACTCAGAGTCGCTGCCGCTCGACCTCTTCCTGACCGATCTGGCGGAGCAGAAACCGATCCGCGTGCCCGGTACCGCGGTGTTCATGACCTCGAACGCCGGCATCGCCCCGATGGTGCTTCTGCATCATTACAAGCACAACAAGGTGCTGCACGAAAAGGTCGTGCTGCTCTCGGTGCGAACCGTCGCCGTGCCGTTCGTCCCCGCCGCGCAACGACTGGAGATCCGCGACCTCGGCTCCGGCTTCTACCAGCTCCTCGGACGCTTCGGGTTCATGGAGACGCCAAACGTTCCCAAGCTGTTGCGCCAGGCGGGGAAGGCCTGCCTCGCGTGCGATTCCGCCGGCGCCAGCTTCTTCCTCGGGCGGGAGACGCTGCTCACCACCGGACCGGCCCGCATGTGGCGGTGGCGCAAGGCGCTGTTCTCGTTCCTCTCGCGCAACGCCCGCTCGGCGACGGCGTTCTTCGGCATCCCTCCCAACCGGGTGCTGGAGCTGGGGACGCAGATCGAGCTGTAGGCGGACGCGTGCCGGGCGCAGCCGGCGGTCCTATCGCCTGGACAGATGGCGCCGCACCCGATGCGTGGCCGCAACCGGCTGGGTGATGATCTTCTTGATCACCACGTTGTCGATGTAGGCACCACCCTTCGGCGTCGTTGTTGCCGAGGAAAGAAACACGAAGCCGAGCCAGACCTTCGGTTTGCCGATAGGGGAGGTGCCGTCGTTGAACGTGAGCTGACTCAGCTTCGCGCTGACGTGTGTCCACCTGTTGCTGGTTCCGGTCACGCCGTCGCCCGCGTTGAAGGTGTTGCCATCCACGGAAAAGAGCCACTCGAACAAGTCGGTCGCGGTCGCAGGGTTGCCGCCGTCATTGATGTCATACCAGGTGTCGAAGTCCAACGTCGCCTCAGCCGCATCGGAGAGGTCGATCGGACCGTAGATGAGGAACGTGCCCTGGTCCTGAACGTACTGGCTGCAAGGCGGCTGCGCGGTGCCGCCGGCGGCACACCAGACGGCGCCGGAGCCCGCCTTCGTTTTGCACGACTCCTTCCCCCACATCGCGCCACCCGCGTGCCCCTTCACACCAGACACCTTCCATTTGCTCGGGAAGTCACCCTCGAAGTCGTCCGTGAAGATCGTGATCCCGCCGCTCGACGCACCCGCTGTGAACGCCCACGTCCCCGAGGCGGGCGCGGACACCTGGGCGCAGGCGTTCTTCGCCGCCACCCGCCAGAAGTACGTCGTGTTGTCCGTCACGTTGACGTTCAGGCTCGTGCCGGCCTGGTTGCCCACCAGCGGCGGGTTCTGGTCGGTGCCGAAGTACACGTCGTACGAGGTGGCGCCCGCGGATGCGTTCCACTCCAGCGTCGCGGTCGCTGACCCGGTGACGCTGCCGCCGTTGGCGGGCGAGACGAGCGCGAACACCCCCGGTTTCGTGCACGCCGCGACCACGTCCACCGTGAAGCTGATCGTGCTCCCCGCGGCGCCGATGTCGTGGATCGAGAGCCCGCCCGGGAACCAGTCGGAGAGGACCGGCGCCGGGTCCGTCGTGTCGTTGATCGCGGAGCGTGCCGGCATCGCATCCGAGGTGAAGAACGCCTGCCTGAGGTTGCCGTCGCTCGTCGGCGAGCCGCCCGGCCGATAGACGTAGACCTCGTCCGGCGGCCCGCAGCTGTCGCCCTGGCCGTCCGCGGCGGTATCGATCCGATACACGAGGAGCCCCGAGCCCGGCACCGAGTTCTCGAACGGGAACGACCTCTTCCGGTACTCGACTACGAAGTACTCGCTCGCCGAGTTGGGCGAGGCGATCCGATAGCAGTTGTCGGTCGCCGCACTGAGCGGGTTGAGGGTGTAGCTCCCAGGGCCTGCGATAGGAATGTTTCTGATGAACCCGAGGTAGCGCCACTTCAGGTATGCAGTCATATGCTGCGGCGGGTTCGCGTCGTTCGCCATGATGTCCCACTGGCCGACGGGATTCAGTTTCGAGTTCGACGAGCAGTTGTCGTACCGGTAGAGATCCGGCGCGCCGAGCAGGTGGGTCATCTCGTGGCACAGGACGCCCACCTGGAGGCTGCCGTCGAGCTGCAGGTTGTAGTCGTGGAGGAGTTTGCCGTTCACGCGCGCGGGGAAGTGTGCGTCGTCGATCGCCCAACGGTGCGGCCAGAGCAGGTTGCTCCAGTCGGCGTTGACCGCCGCCCCGCTCACCACGAACACGACGCTGTCGATGTAGCCGTCGCGGTTGGTGTCGAGGTCGAGCGTGGCCGGTACCTGCGACGCGATCGAGTTGACGGCGGATTGCAACAGCTTCCACTCGCGCGCGTTGCGCTCGTTGTCCTTGTAGCCGTCGGGGTTGGTCGTCGCGTCGAACGGCTTGTAGTACGAGCGGTTGTACGAGTCCTGGTACGACAGGACGGTGGACCCGCTCGGCGCCGGGTAGAACGTGCTGTCGATCGTCAGCGCGCCGTACGACGCCTCGAGAAAGTACCGCTTCATCGAGGCATCGGGGCTCGCGGTGGAATCGAACCAGGTCGTGTATGTGGGGAGCGACTGAAAGCCCGGGTTTGGCTCGTCGGCAAAACTGATGAACACGACGAGGTTGTTGACCGCCGAGAACGCCGGGGCGTTGGCCAGGCCCATGGTCCGCACCCGCGCGTGGTGCTGCGTGATCGGGAACTCCTGGTCGGGGGACGGCAGCGTGCGCGGGTCGGGCATCAGGTCCGGCGTGAGGCCGGCCGCCGCAGGGTCGTCCTTGCCGGCGACGAACCCGGTCGGCTGCAGCCGCCCGTCGATCTTCATCGCGTAGACGAGGTACCCGGTGTCGGGGTCGCGCACGACCGTGAAGCCGTTGGCGTCGTGCAGGCGGTTGTAGTACTCGTCGCCGGTCGCGAACAGGTGCACGACGGTCCCGTCGGGCTGGGTGAGCGTCTGCGGCACGTTGCGCAACGGCGCCGCCAGCGCCGCAACCGCCGCCAGCGCGACGACTGCGATCGCCGAGAACAACCCACGTCTATTGATCGAGCGGATCACACGCATGAGCCCTCCTCAAGGTGTCGCCTCGACCACCTGAGTCCAGCCGCGAAGGATAAGCCATCGCCGCCGGATCGCAAAGCCGCCGCCGCCGGTCCCTACATGCCGTAGTACAACTCGATCTCGTACGGGTGCGGGCGGTTGCGGACCTCGCGATCTTCCCACCGCTTGCGCGCAATCCACCGCTCGATCAGGTCGGCGGAGAAGACGCCGCCCTCGAGCAGGAACGCCTGGTCGTTCTCGAGGGCGTTCATCGCCTCGTCGAGCGACGTGGGCAGAGCCTTGATGCCGGCGCGCCGCTCGGCCGGCAGGGAAAAGATGTCCTCGTCCACCGGGCCGAAGCCGAGCGCCGTCGGGTCGAGGTCCCGCCTGATCCCGTCGATCCCGGCCATGAGCTGCGCCGCGATCGCGAGGTACGGGTTGCACGTCGCGTCGGGGGGCCGGAACTCGAAGCGCGCGCTCTCGGGCCGGTTCGCGTACTTCGGGATGCGGATCGCGGCCGAGCGGTTGCCGAGCGAGAACACCGCCGAGACCGGCGCCTCGTAGCCCGGGATGAGGCGGCGGTACGAGTTGGTCGAGGGGTTGGTGAACGCCATCACCGCGCCGCCATGGAGCAGCACGCCCGCGAGGAACGAGCGCCCGGCGGCGGAGAGCGCGCCGTAGCCCTCGGCGTCGTAGAATAGGTTGGTCCCACTTTTCCAAAGTTGCTGGTGGAAGTGCAGTCCCGACCCCGCCTCGCCGTACAGCGGCTTCGGCATGAACGTCGCGGTCATCCCCATCGCCGCCGCGGTCATGCGCGCGACGTACTTCACCAGCATCGTGGTGTCGGCGGCGACCAGCGCCGGCATGAAGCGGGTTTCGATCTCGCACTGGCCCGGGCCGCCGACCTCGTGGTGATGGTACTTGACCTCCACCCCCATGCCCTGGAGGTTCATGGTGATGCGGGTGCGCGCGTTGTGCAGGTGGTCCTGCGGCGGGATGGCGTGGTAGCCGCCGTGGCGCGGGATGTTGTAGCCGCTGCCGAGCTTCGGCGAGCACCAGTCCGCTTCTGCCGACTCGACGCGGTAGGAGGCCACGTTCATACCGTTCTCATAGGCGACACCATCGAACAGGTAGAACTCGAACTCGGGCCCCCACCGGCTCCAGTCGGCGATGCCGGTCGCTTGCAGGTGCTGCTCGGCGTGGCGGGCGATGTTGCGCGGGTCGTACGGGAAGAGCTGGCGGGTGTCGGCTTCGAGCGTCGTGCAGACGAACGAGAGCGTTGGCACCTCCCAGAACGGGTCAACGAAGCCGGTCGCGAGGTCCGGGACCATCACCATGTCGCCCGCGCTCACGGTCTTGAACCCGACGCTCGAACCGTCGAATCCGACCCCCTTCTCCATCGTGCCCGGGCTGAAACGCGCCGCCGGGATCGTGACGTGGTGCCAGCGCCCCCACAGGTCGCAGAATTTCAGGTCCACCATCTCGATCCCGCGCTCGCGGACAAACGCCTGCGCCGACTCAAAATCGTTGAACATGTCGCCCTCCGGCCGCCGCCCCTCGCTCCTCCCCGCGGCGCGAACACCCGGCGCAGGGCCGGGTGCCGTCGGCGATATTGTACCTGACGTTCACAAGGTGGGAGTGGCCGGGGCTCGGGGTTCGGGGCTCGGGGAAACGACGACGTGGGTCGTGGATCGAGAAGACAGAGACGCGGCCGGTGGGCGGTGGCCGGCAGAGACCGAGGTCTGGGGACGACACAACGTGAGTGGCAGGGCCAAGGTGAACGGCGTGTAGCCGCGCCGCCGCCGTTGGGCCAGATGCAAGGAAGGCAAGGCGGTCGGACCGGAGCGTACCCGGAGGGTACGTGAGGATCCGAACCGCCGCAGCCTGACGCAGCAGATGGTCCGACGCCGGCGGCGCCTCTAGCGGTAGGCGAAGAGCATGGCGTAGATGATCCAGATCACGATCAAGAACCCCGTGATCAGCGCCGCCCAGCCGAACAGCCGCACCGCCCTGATCACCACCGGTTGGTACGGCTCGCCCAGGTGCTCCTCGAGCGTTCCGGACGCGACGAGCTTCTCGTACTCCGCCGGCTTGTCGCGCCTGAGCTCGTCCACGGGCATGCGGCCGGTGAAGACGACGATGTCCATCGGGAACTTTTCCGGGCGCAGGTGGGTGTTGAAGAAGTGGACCGTGAAGATGAACCCCACGGCGAGCAACGCCTCGTCGCTGTGGATGATCGTGGCGATGTTGATCAGCCACCCCGGCAGGAACCTGGTGAACAGCTCCGGGAACCACAGCATCATCCCGGTGGAGCCGATCACGAAGATTCCCCAGAACACGGCGAAGTAGTCGAACTTCTCCCAGTACGTCCAGCGCCCGTAGTCGGGGCGCGGCCCGAAGCCGAGGAACCACTTGATCGAGCGCCACGCGTCCTTGGCGTCCTTGAGCGTTGGCAGCATCGTGTCGGGGCCGGTCAGCATCCCCTTCCAGGAGAGGCCTTCGCGCTTCTTCCGGCGCGTCAGGTCGGTCAGGTGCGTCACGAAGATGCCGACCATCAGGATCGCCGCGGCACGGTGAATGTACCCGGTGGTTTCGAACCCGCCCAGGATGTGCGACAGCGTCGAGGCCCACGCCGTGTAGGAGAACTTCAACGTCAGCCCCGTGGTCGCGAGCGTCAGGAAGCTCACGATCATCGCGATGTGCAGCGCCCGGTTGAGGCGCGAGAAGCGGACGTACTGCATCGCCTTGGGATCTTCCGCCACCTCGTCGCGCCGGTGCTGGCGCCGCATCTGCACCGCCCGCGGCAGCCACAGCAGCGTGTGCAGCCCGCCGATGAGGAAGGTGCCGATCAGCAACCCCGTCATCCCCCAGAACGTCCAGAACAGCAGCGGGTACTTGACCGGGTCGTGGTGGGTGGCGTGGGTGAGGTAGCCGGCGAACCGCCGCGTCGCGCCCGGGTGGCACTTCTGGCAGGTGGCCACGACGTGCTCGCGCGACAGGTGCGAGCGCGGGTCGGACGGCGGCAGGATGTCGTGGGCGCCGTGGCAGTCGTAGCACTTGGCGGTCTTGCCGTAGCCGAGCTGCGAGACCTTGCCGTGGTAGGTCGCGAAGTACGACTTGGTCACTGCCGCGTGGCACTTGCCGCAGGTGTTGATGATCCCCAGCTCGAACCCGAGCGTGTCCGTCCTTCGGATCGAGTGGGCCGTGTGGCAGCTGTTGCAAACCGGCAGCGGCTTGGTCGAGTGCGAGACCTTGACCGAATGGATGCTCTGCTCGAACTGCCGCTCGACGCCGTAGTGGCAGTGGCCGCACGTCGTCGGCAGGTTGCGGGGGTTCACGGTCGATGCCGGGTCAGCGGCCGGCAGGATCGAGTGCGCCGTGTGGCAGCTGGTGCACATCGCGGTCACCAGCAACCCGCTCTGCACCAGGCCCTGGCCGTGGATGCTCTCGGAGTAACGCCCTGGGATGTTGTGCTCGGTGCCCTTGTAGCGGACGGCCGCCTTTTCGCCCTCCCGGTGGCAACCGCCGCACAGCTCCGGCACGTTGCGGGAGAAGGTCGGCGAAGCGGGGTCCTTGTGGCCCTTGATGCCGTGCGTGCCGTGGCAGTCGCGGCAGGCGGGGGCGTTGGGATCGCCCTTGGCGTGGAGCTGACCGTGGATGCTCTTGCCGTACTGCGTGACGGTCTCGGCGTGGCACGCGGCGCAGTCCACCTTGTGGGTGATCGAGGCGCACGGCCGCGTGAGGGACGGCCGCACCTCGCTGTGGCACTGGCTGCACGCCCGGCTGGCGTGCACCGACTGTGCCAGCTCGGTGGCGTCGACGTACAGCGAGCGCCCGTCGGAGGACGCCTTGATCCCCGGCCGCTCGTGGCAAGAGAGGCAGTCCTTATCCGCCATCCCCTGCTCGTAGAACACCTTGCGGATCTTGTGCGGCTGGTGGCAATCGGGGCAGGCCGGGAGGGTGTTCGGCGCCTTCTCCCACAACTCGCCGCGGATGATCTTGCGGTGCACCTGCTCGATCGCGCTGTGGCACTTCGCGCAGGTCGCGGCGATGTTCTTGCGCGCGATCGACGAGCGCGGATCCGTGTGCGGCAGCACCAGGTGCGCGGTGTGGCACGACACGCAGCTCGGCGCAACCGTCAGGCCCTTCTTGAGCAGCGCCTGCCCGTGGATCGACTCGGAGTAGTTCTCGAAGATGTTGGACTCGGGGATGTTGAATTCGAGGCTGACGGGCGAGCCCTCGTGGTGGCACTTGCCGCACAGGAACGGGATCCTGATCGGGGCGACCGGCGAGCGCGGGTCGCGCACCGGCACGATGTAGTGGGGAATGCCGTGGCAGTCGGGGCACTTGGGGGCGACCGCCTTGCCCCGCGCCTCGGCGCGGCCGTGCATGCTCTCGGCGTTGTCCGCGACCTCCTTCTCGTGACACGGGGTGCACGTAGGCGGCTTCAGGTTCTCGGCGTGCGGGAAGTCCGACCCCTTGAGGTCGGTGTGGCAGCTGATGCAGGCCACCTTGCCGTGGACGGCGGCGGTGAACTTCTTCTCGTCCACGAACAGCGAGACGGTCCTGCCGTCGCGCTTCTTGCTGAGGTCCTTGTCCTCGTGGCAAGTGAGGCAGTCGCTGTTCTCCTGCGCGATCGCCCGCACGGGCGCGGCGGTCAACGCCAGCCCGGCCAGCAGGCATACCGCCGCAAACCGGACACGTGGAGAGCGCGTCCAGCTCGCTGGAGCCGCGCGCCAAGGCCAAACGGATGCGGGAATGCCTGACATACCCCCCCAAACTGCAACGGGAGGGTAAGGATTTGTCGCAGATCTGTCAAGACCACTAACTTGGTTTTCACGGCGGCCCGCCGCAGCCGCCGTGGCCCGGACACGGCCCCGCGGCCGGCCCGGCCCGCCTAGACGCCTGGTCCCCGCCCGGATGCGCTACTTGATGAAGTACCCCGTCACGCGCCAGGCGCCGTCGCTCTCGAGCACCGACGTGACCGTCTCCACCGCCTGCGCCTTGTGCTCGAACGCCGTCTTGAACTGGACCACGACATAGTGGCCGTCGGGCGCACCGGGCAGGCTCGTCGCCGCCCTGCTCGACGCGAGCTCGCGGGAAAGGAGCTTGCCGAAGGGGCCCCGCGCGCTCGCGGCCATCCGCTCCCAATCCGACCTGGCGACGGAGTTCTTGAAGGTCGCCGCGGCGGCGTCCCAGCTCGCGCCGTACTGGCCGGCATCGACCAGCGCCAGCCACGACTTCGCGGCGGCGACCGCCTTCGCCTCGGCGCCTTCCGCCGCTCGCACGGCCGTCGCCGCCAGGAGCAGCGCCACGGCCCCGCACACCACCACCCTCGCCATCGTTCGCATGCCACACCTCCGATGTTCCACGATAACGCAACCTGCGACCCCAGGCGCTGGTGCGGAGGCCCGCCCCCCCCCCCGATCTCCCGTCCCCCGAGTTGGGGGAGTCTTCCCCTTCGCTCCCGCGGGTGGAGCTGATTCTTCTCATCACTGCGTGAGTCTTGTTTTGCCCCGCGGGCTACGGCCGTGTCGCTCGGGCGGCGCATCGAGCGCCGCCCTCCGACCCGCCTGCGCGTGCGACCGAGCA
>NCBR01000167.1 GCA_002279285.1 Acidobacteria bacterium 37-71-11 | reverse complement strand
CCGCCGATCTGGCCAGCTCGGTCGCACGCGCAGGCGGGTCGGAGGGCGGCGCTCGATGCGCCGCCCGAGCGACACGGCCGCAGCCCGCGGGGCAAAACAAGACAGCCTCACGCAGTGGACGAAGAGAACCATCCCGGCCACCGGAAGCAGCCCGCCGGGCAGGAGAAGACAACCTGAGCCGGGGGCGTCCATTTTCACGCCAGGTCGCGGCGGTGAGTCGTCACCGGGGGTTCGCGAGGAAATGGGTTGACAGCAATGGACACCTTGGTCGATGATGACGCCGATGTCCAGCGTTCGGGACATCAGGGGGGACACGGGTGCAGTTGACAGTCCGCGAGGTGGCGCAGCTTCTGGCGGTCTCCGAGAAGACCGTCTACCGCTGGGTCGGCCAGCGTAAGCTCCCCGCGTACCGCGTCAACGAACAGTTGCGTTTCAATCGCGCGGAACTGCTCGAGTGGGCGAGCGCGAACAAGGCCCAGGTCTCCCCCGAGCTGTTCGCGGAGCCCGAGAGCGCCGGCACGCCGGCCCCGTCGCTGGATCAGGCGCTGCGCGATGGCGGCATCCACTACCGGGTCGGCGGCGGCGACACGCGCGGCGTCCTGAGCTCCGTCGTCGAGTTGATGCGGCTACCGGACGAGGTCGATCGCGGTTTCCTCCTCCAGGTGCTGCTGGCCCGCGAGGCGCTGCAGTCCACCGGGATCGGCGAGGGCATCGCCATCCCCCACCCCCGCAGTCCGATCGTCCTGCACATCGCCCGGCCCTCGGTCACGCTCTGTTTCCTGGAAAGGCCGGTGGATTTCGCCGCCCTCGACGGCCGCCCGGTGCACGCGCTCTTCACGCTTGTGTCGCCGACGGCGCGCGCCCACCTCCAACTCCTCTCCCGCGTCGCGTACGCCTTGCGGGATGAGGCGTTCCGCAGTCTGATCACCCGCGTGGCAAGTCGAGACGAGATCCTCGCCGCCGCAGCACGGGTGGACGGCGAGGTCGCGGCGCACGCCGCCGGCGCGCCGGCTGCGGGGGTCTGAGTGACCGCCTTCCTGGCTGCTCTCGGCCTGATCATGGCAGGCGGCGTCGCCTCCCTGCTCGCGGGGCGCTGGCGCTCGCGCGCCGCCGTCGGCGGCATCGTGGCGGGCAGCCTCTGCGGCCTCGTCGCGGCGGTTCGCGTCCTTATCGGCGGCCCGACCCCCGCCATGCGCCTCCCCTGGCGCGTCCCCTACGGGTCGTTCTCGCTCGCGATCGACCCCGTGTCCGCGCTGTTCCTCCTGGCGCTCTTCGTGCTCGCACCGCTTGCGGCGGTGTACGGCGGCCGCTACCTCGAGGAGGAGCACGGCGGAGAGCCGCTGGGCGGCGTCTGGTTCTTCACCAGCCTGCTCATCGCCGGCATCGCGCTGGTCTTCACCGCCCGCAACGCCGTCCTGTTCCTCGTCGCCTGGGAAGTGATGTCGGTCGCCGCCTACTTCCTGGTGACGTTCGAGCACCGCCGTGACGAGGTCCGCGAGGCCGGGTGGACCTACCTGGTCGCGACGCACCTGGGCACCGCGTTCCTGATCGCCATGTTCCTCCTCATGGGGCGGGCCGGCGGGTCGCTGGAGTTCGACGAGATGCAGCTGGGCCACGCATCGCCGGCGGTCGCAGGTCTGCTGTTCGTGCTTGCCGTGGTCGGCTTCGGGACCAAGGCGGGGCTCGTCCCTTTCCACGTCTGGCTCCCCGAGGCGCACCCCGCGGCGCCGTCCCACATCTCGGCGCTCATGTCCGGGGTCATGATCAAGACCGGTATCTACGGGCTGCTCCGGGTGCTGTTGCTGCTGCCGTCTCCACCGGCGTGGTGGGGTTGGCTGCTGGTCGCGATGGGGGTCGTCTCCGGCGTCGGAGGCGTCCTCTTCGCCCTTGCCCAGCACGACCTCAAGCGACTGCTGGCCTACCACAGCGTCGAGAACATCGGCATCATCACGCTCGGCCTCGGAGTCGGGCTGCTCGGGGTCCACGCCGGGCTGCCGCTGGTCGCGCTGGCGGGCTTCGCCGGCGCCCTGCTTCACGTGCTCAACCACGCGCTGTTCAAGGGTCTCCTCTTCCTCGGGGCCGGCGCGGTCGCGCACGCGACCGGGACCCGCGACCTCGACCAGCTGGGCGGCCTCGGGAAGCGGATGCCGTGGACCGGCGGCACGTTCCTAATCGGCGCGGCGGCGATCTCGGGGCTGCCGCCGCTCAACGGCTTCGTCAGCGAGTTCCTCATCTACACGGGTGCATTCGCCGCCGCCCTCACCGGCCGCGGCGCCCTGCTCGTTGCCGCCGTGGCCGCGGCTGCCGGGCTCGCCCTGATCGGCGGGCTCGCTCTAGCCTGCTTCACCAAGGCGTTCGGCGCGGTCTTCCTCGGCGAGCCCCGCAGTCCGCGTGCCGGACGCGCCGGCGAGGTCGCCGCGGCGTTGCGCCTACCGATGGCCGCGCTCGCCGCCGCCTGTGCCGCGATCGGCCTCGCCGCCCCCTGGGTGCTCGCCGGGATGGCGCGCACACTCGCTCAGGTGGCGCAGGCGTTCGGCTTGCCGTCGCCCGACGCGCAGATCGAGACGCTCCGGGGCGCGCTCGCCTGGGTGTCGCTGGGTGCGCTCGCGCTGCTCGCCGCTGTCGCCCTAGCCGTCCTCGCCCGCCGCTTGCTGTTGCGCGGGCGCACGGTCACGGCGGCGCCGACGTGGGGCTGCGGCTACAGCGCCCCGTCGCCGCGGATGCAGTACACCGCGTCATCCTTCGCGCAGCCGCTGGTGGACCTCTTCCAGCCGGTGTTGCGCACCGAGGCTACCGCCACGCTGCCGTCGGGCGCGTTCCCCGGGCACGCATCGTTTGCCTCCGCGACGCCCGACCCCGCCGAACGGCGTCTGTACCGCCCGCTGTTCGCCGGCGTCGCGGCGCTCTTTGGTCGCCTGCGCTGGGTGCAGCAGGGTCGCATCCAGCTCTACCTGCTCTACCTTGTCGCCACGCTGCTCATCCTCCTGCTGTGGAAGGTGAGGTAGGCGTGGACTCGGCTCCGATCCTGCGCTACGTGCTGGCGTTTGCGCTCGCGCCGCTCCTGGGCGGTGTGATCGCCAAGACGAAGGCGTTCGCCGCCGGGCGGAACGGCGCCCCGTTGCTGCAAGGGTACTTCGACCTCGCCAAGCTGCTGCGCAAGGGAACGGTGTACTCGACGACCACGAGCTGGATCTTCCGCGCCGGCCCCGTCGTCACCGTCGGCGCCGTTGCCGTCGCGCTGGCGCTCGTCCCGATGGGCGGGGCGCGGGCGCCGCTCGCCTTCCCCGGGGATTTCCTCCTGCTCGCCTATCTTCTGGCCGTCGCGCGCTTCTTCACCATCGTCGCGGCGCTCGACACCGGCTCGGCGTTCGAGGGGATGGGCGCCAGCCGCGAGGCGCAGTTTTCGGCGTTGGCGGAGCCGGGGCTCGTGCTTTGCTTCCTGGCCCTGGCCCGAAACGCGGGCGACCTCTCGCTCTCGGCGAGCTTGGGGGCACTCTCGCCTGCGGTCTGGCGTTCCCACGCCGCTGTCCTGGCGCTGGTCGCGGCCGCGCTCTTCATCGTCTTCCTGGCCGAGAACGCCCGCATCCCGGTCGACGACCCGACCACCCACCTCGAGCTGACGATGATCCACGAGGTGATGGTGCTCGACCACGGCGGTCCCGATCTGGCGCTCGTCGAGGCCGCGTCCTGGCTGAAGATGTGGGTGCTCGGCGCCCTCGTCGTGGGCGTGGTGGCTCCGGTGCGGACCGGCATCCCCGCCCTCGACGGCGGCGTGTTCCTCGCCGCGATGCTGGTGCTCGGCGTGGCGGTCGGCGTCGTCGAGTCGGCCATGGCGCGGCTGCGGCTGCTGCGCGTACCCCAACTCCTGGTCGCCTCCGGCGTGCTGGCCGCGCTCGCCACGGCGCTGATCTCGGGATAGCGGCCATGTTCGAGATCAACACCCTGCTGGTCGGTCTGCTGCTCGTCAACTTCGTGCTGCTCGGCGCCAGCCGCCTCGGCACCAGCGTCCGCCAGGTCGCCGCCCAGGGAGCCCTGCTCTCCCTGCTCACCCTCGCCGAACACGCCGGGTGGGGCGCCCCCTGGCGCGTTTGGCTGCTCGCGCTCGGCAGCGGGGTGGTCAAGGCCGTCGTCTTCCCGTATTTCCTGCGCCGCGCGCTGCGCGAGGCGGATGTCCGGCGCGAGATGGAGCCGTACGTGGGCTTCACCGCTTCGGTCCTGGTCGGCGTCGCCGCGCTGGCGGCCTCGCTCTGGCTCGCCTCGCGCCTGCCGCTTCCCGGACCCGTCGAGGCGCCTCTGCTCGTGCCGGTGTCCCTGTTCACCCTGCTCGTCGGCCTGTTCCTGCTCGTCAGCCGGCGCAAGGCGCTGACCCAGGTCGTCGGCTATCTGGTGCTGGAGAACGGCGTCTTCTGCTTCGGCCTGGCGCTGCCCGAGGATGCTCCGCTCTCGGTCGAGGTCGGCATCCTGCTCGATATCTTCGCCGCAGTCTTCATCATGGGCATCATGATCTACCACATCAGCCGGGAGTTCGACCACATCGACACCGACCGGATGAGCAGCCTGAGGGACGAGGCCACATGATCGCGGCGCTGCTCCTGGTGCCCGCCCTGGCCGGCGTGGTGGCGCTGGTGCTGCGCAGCGACCGCCTGCGCCGCGCACTCCTGGTGGCGACGGCGTTGACTCACCTCGGCCTCGTGGCTGCGGCCTGGCGCACCGTGCCCGCAGGACCGCCCGACGCCTGGCTCCGCCTCGACCCGGTCGGGATGCTCGTCCTCGGCGTCACCAGCGTGCTCTTCGCGGTCGCTGCAATCTACGCCGTCGGCTACCTCGCGCACGAGGAGCGCACGCCCAGGCCCGACATCGAGGAGGACACCCTCTTCGCCAACGGCCCCGAGGCCGTGTTCACCGGGTGCCTCCTGTTCTTCCTCGCCACAATGACCCTGGTGACCGTCAGCCAGAACCTCGGGGTCCTCTGGGTGGCCGTCGAGGCCACCACCCTTGCGAGCGCGCCGTTGATCTTCTTCCACCGGCACCACCGCTCCCTCGAGGCCACGTGGAAGTACCTGCTGATCTGCTCGGTGGGGATCGCGGTGGCGCTGCTCGGCAACTTCTTCCTCGCGATGGCGGCGTCGTTCGGGCCGTCCGGTTCCGGCTCGCTGGTCCTGCACGAGCTGATCGCCGGCGCGCCGAGCCTGCACGCCCGCTGGCTCAAGGCGTCGTTCGTGCTCCTGCTCGTCGGCTACGGGACGAAGATGGGGTTGGCCCCTCTCCACACCTGGCTGCCCGATGCCCACGCCGAGGCGCCGTCGGTGGTATCGGCGCTGCTCTCCGGCGCGCTCCTCAACTGCGCGTTCCTCGGCATCGTGCGCGCCTACCAGGTGCTGGGCGCCGCCGGCCAGGGGCGCTTTGCGGGGGATCTCCTCATCGACATGGGCCTGTTCTCGATGGCGCTGGCGGCCGTTTTCATCGTGGCGCAGCCCGACTTCAAGCGGCTGCTCGCCTACTCCTCGGTCGAGCACATGGGCATCCTCGCCGTCGGGATCGGCCTCGGCGGCGGTGCCGTCTTCGGCGCGCTGTTGCACCTCGTGAACCACTCCCTGGCCAAGGGGATGCTCTTCCTGCTCGCCGGCAACATCCTCGCCGCCTACCGCTCCAAGTCGACCGCGCGCGTCCGCGGCGTGG
>NCBR01000166.1:5730-7661 GCA_002279285.1 Acidobacteria bacterium 37-71-11 | reverse complement strand
CCATCGCGAGGCAGAGAAGGACGCCGTCGTCCTCGATGTGGCGGAGCATGCGGCGGTACTCCTCGCCGGAGGGCCAGCGCGCGATCTCGTCGTCGGCGAGGGGCTCGAACGGCAAGCGCGCGACGATGCCGCTGCCGTGGAGAGTCTGCTCGGCGAGGACCGCTTTCGCGAGCGGGACGAAGTACCCGGCGACGGCCTCGACCGCGCTGGTCGGAGCCGGGAACGTCTCCGGGTACAGCCTGCGCTTCGCCTCCGTGATCAGCGGCTCGTGCCAGGCGGCGGCGTCACCTTCCCCGCACGGCTCGCCAGCGAGGTCGAGCGCCAGGCGCAGCGCGCTGTCGAGATCGCCCGCCGGCAGCGAGCCGGCCGAGCCGGCCAGCCTTGCCAGCCGCCACCCTCTCGCGGCGACCTCGTCGAGGAGCGCAAAACTGCCCTGTCGCGTCGCTTCCATCGGGCGAAAGTATACCGCCCGGACCTACCGGCCTGGCCGAGCCGGCGCCCTACTCGATGCCGAGCCGGCTCCAGAGCGCGTCGGCCTTCGCCTTGACCTCTGGCGACATGACTGTGTCGCCAGCTCTTGCTCTCGGGCTCGCGGCCCGCGGGGCCCCTACGGCAGGGTCGGCGGCACGGCCGCATTGACCCCGATCGGGTCGCCGGTGGCGTTGTCGATCACCGAGGCGTACGCGAACAGCACGGCGCCCGGCGTGTCCGAGGACACCAGCGCATACCCGCCGTCCACGCCGCTCGGGGCGAGCCCGACGAAGATCCTGTCCATCTGCTGGAACTGGTACGCGTCGAGGTTCATGGTCCTGGTCCCGAGCCAGGTGCCGTCGCTCCCGTACAGCGCGATCGCGACCTGGACCCAGTGCGGGCCGGCGTTGACCACCCCGATGTTGGTGCGAAACCCCGTCGTGTCGCTCGCCGACTGGGAAAGCCCGGTCAGCCACGCGCTCTGCCCCGGCCCGAACGCCTGCCCGAGTGGAACGCCCTCGAACGCCTCGCCGTACGTCCCCGCCAACGTCTGGTTGTACGTCTTCGACGTCACGATCAGCGGGACGTCGGACCCCACCAGGATCGCTCCCGAGCCGGAGGGCACGAGGAACGTCGTCGGCAGCACGTCCGTCAGCTTGAGCGCCTGGCGCAGGGAAACGACCACCGGGTGCGCGACGGCCGTCGTGTTGTCCTGCGACGCCTTCATGAAGTAGAGGCGGGCCACGGCGTCGGAAAGGCCGGGGTTGGTGAGCACGAGGTCGGTGACCCACTGGGTGCCGTTGAGCCCGCCCGTGTGCGCCGAGGTCGGGACGACGTAGGCGTAGGCGCCAGGCGACGTGATCGGCGGCAGCGTCGAGGCGATCGTGATCGTCCTGCCGGTCGTGACGGTCTTGGCGGGCAGCGACATGGTCACGGACCACGAAAAGGTGCCGCCGAACGCGTAGGTGTGGCTCGGGCTCTGCTCGGCCGAGTGCGGCGAGCCGTCGCCGAAGTCCCAGTCGAACGTCGGCGTGGCGGTGCAGCCGCTGGACAGGTACGTCCCCTGGAACGAGACGGCGGCGCCGGTCACGCCGGTCGCCGGCACCACCGGCGTGAACGCGACCGTGCACCCGCTCGCCGCGCACGCCGAATCGTCGAACAGGTAGAGCCCGCCTTCCCGGTCCGCCACGAGGACGAGGTTGCCGGCAAGCGCAACCGCCGCCGGCAACGCTCCGGCGGTCAGCGGCTGAGAGCTCGTCAGCACCGGGCTGCGGGGATCTGCGATGCTGAGAACTCCGAGCTGGTTGGAAGTCGTCACGAACACGAACGGCCCGCTCGCCGCGACGGCTCCCGCAGCGTCAAACCCTCCGAGGATGATCGGCGACGCGGGGTTCGACACGTCGACGATAGACATCCCGTTCTCGCACACGAAAAGGAGGTTGCCGGCCAGCGCCAGGTCG